>CAZEPH010000276.1:0-4347 GCA_964514075.1 uncultured bacterium
GCCGAGAGCGCGTGAAACGCATCGCGAAAACGATCGCCCACGTCGCGGAGCGTCGCGGCTTCCGCGGACAACTGCCGCGTGCGGATGCTCATCGCGACCCACACGGCGCCACCGGCGAGCAGGGCGGTGACGATCGGAATCCACCAGGGAACGGTCATGGACGCAGCCTCGGGGTTTGTCGATGGGGACCGTCAAGTCGTAGCAGGAGCCTCCGACAGATCGCGCGCGGCTTGACGGGGCCGCATCCGGCACGCTTTGATGTCGCCTCGTGTGCCGTTCCCTGTCCGGATGGGAGTCCATGCAGCGCTACTACATCGAGACATACGGCTGTCAGATGAACGAATACGACAGCGACTACATCGGCTCCGTGCTTTCCTCGAGCGAGCTCACCGCGACGGACGACATCCTCGATGCCGACGTGGTGCTGCTCAACACGTGCGCCGTGCGCGACAAGGCGGAGCAGCGCGTTTTGGGGCGCATCGGCGAGTTGATGCCGCTCAAGGAGCGCAAACCCGTCGTGTTTGCGGTGGCGGGATGCATGGCGCAGCGCATGGGGCAGACGCTGTTGCGGAAAAGCCGCGGCGTGGACATCGTCCTCGGACCGGACACGTACCACCGGTTGCCGCAGCACCTGCAGGCGCATCGCGACTTCGGCACCCGCGTCGTCGACACCTCCACGAACGATGACCCGGCCTACTACCCGCGCGTGAGCGGCCGCGACGGCGCGCTCAAGGGCTTCGTGTCGATCACGATCGGCTGCGACAAGAGGTGTACGTTCTGCATCGTGCCGACGACGCGCGGCGTGGAGCGCAGCAAGCCGCTCGGTCACATCCTGCAGGAGATGACGTCGCTCGTGCAGGCAGGCACGCGCGAGATCACGCTGCTCGGACAGAACGTGAACTCGTACCGGTGGAACGACCTGGACTTCGCGCAGCTCCTACGGCACGCCGCGCAGGTCCCGGGCCTGTGGCGCCTGCGGTACACGACGTCGCACCCGCGCGACATCAACCGCGCGGTTATCGAGTCGATGCGCGACGAGCCGGCGATCTGCGAGTGGCTGCACCTGCCCGTGCAATCGGGCTCGGATCGCGTGCTGCGGCGCATGGCGCGCAAGTACACACGGGCGCGCTACCTCGACACCGTCCGCGAGGCGCGCGAGCTGATGCCGGACATGTCGCTCACCACGGACGTCATCGTGGGCTTCCCCGGGGAGACCGAGGACGACTTCGCGGAGACGATGAGTCTCCTCGAGACCGTGCGCTACGATGCGGCGTACGTGTTCAAGTACTCGATGCGTCCTGGCACGCCGGCGGAGAAGCTGGAAGCACGCGAGAGCGTTCCCCCCGGCGTGCGCCAGAGCCGGCTCGAACGCGTCAATGCGTTGGTCGCGCGCATCGCAGACGAGAAGAACCAGGAACTCGTCGGCCGCACGCTGGAGGTGTTGATCGAGGGAATCAACAAGAAGGACGGCGCGTTGCTCGCGCGCACGCGCACGAACAAGTCCGTCGTGCTCGCGGGGACTCCCGCGCAGATCGGGCGCGTGGTCGACGCGCACATCACGCGGGCACGCGGCCTGAGCCTATACGGGGAGTTCGTGCGCGACGTGACACCCGCCGCGGTCATCCCGATCGCGATGGCGCTCTAGACGCGCCGCACCACGGAGGGAAGGCGCATGTGGTTCGTTCGGATGTTCGTCGCGGCCGCGTTGTTCGCGGCGGCACTCCTGTTCGCGACGTTGAACCTGCAGGAGAGCGTGGACATTCGCCTCGGGCCAGGCACGTCGTCGACGTATCACGTGCAACTGGTGTTCGCGCTTTTTGTCGCGTTCATCCTCGGCGCTTTCACGTGGTTCGTGCTGTCGCTCGCGCGCGAGGTGCGCGCGCACCGGGAGACGGCGGCGCTCCGCCGCGACGTTCAGCAACTGCGCGCGGAGTTGAGCGCGCTGCGGAACCTCCCGGTCGAAGATGCGCTCTCCCCGCGCCCTCCCGCCGACACGAGCGCACGATGAGTTGGTACCTGCTCCTTCTTCTGCTCGCTGCGGTCGTGGGACTCGGCGCAGCGCTCGTCGTGCGGCCGCGTTCCGCGGGGGAGGGCGCGCCGGCGGAGAAGCCGGGCGATGCCTCGTACGCGCGCGCGATCGCCGCGCTGCTCGCGCGCGATGACGACGCCGCGCTGCGGCACCTCACCGAAACGGTGCGCGCGGACTCGGACAACGTCGAAGCGTACTTGTGGCTCGGGGACATTCTCCGGCGCCGCGGCGACGTGGATCGCGCGCTCGCGATTCATCGCGAGCTCTCGGTGCGCCACATCGCGGACCCGGCGCTCGCGGAGCGCATTCACGAGGCGCTCGTGCGCGGGTACATCGCTTCCGGGAAACACGCGCACGCGATCCTCGCGGCCGAAAAGATGCGGAGCATCAACCGGCAGAGCAAGACCGCGATGGAACTGCTCGCCGACGTGCACGAAGCCCTTCACGATTGGGATCGCGCGTACGAAGTCGTGGAAGACGTCGCGAAGCTGACGGGACGCGGCGCGCCGTACCTCGCGGCGTACAAGGCGTACGCGGCGCGCGACTACCACCAGCGCGGCCTGACGCGCGAGGCGTTGCAGTGGTACAAGGACGCGCTGCGCCTGGACGGCAAGTGCCTCCCGGCGCTCCTCGGTCTCGGCGATGTCTACTACGCGGACGGCAAACTGGATCAAGCCATCTCGCTGTGGCGCGCGGTGACCATGCGGTACCCGTCGCTGGCGCACCTCGTGTTCGCGCGGCTGGAGAAGGTGTACTTCGAGAAGGGCATCTTCTCCGATGTGTTCCGCATCTACGACGATCTCTTGCGCGACGATCCCCGCAACGTGCACACGCTGCTCGCGCTCGCGACGATGCACCAGAAGAAGGGCGACGTAGACCGCGCGCTACGCACCGTGCGCGAGGCGTTGGAGTACGATCCGGCACACGTTCGCGCGCGGCATCAGCTCGTGCGGCTACTGGCGGAGAAACGCGACTACGCCGCCGCGCTCGCCGAAGCGGACCGCGTGTTCGCGCAATGGGCGCCGCCCGAGGGCGCCGTGTCGTGCGCCCTGTGCGGGGCCCCATCGCCCGACGTCGTGTGGCGCTGTCCGTCGTGCAAGACGTTCGACGGCGTGCCGGTTGAAGCAACGAAGGCCCGCTCGTAGGAGCGGGCCTTCGCCGTATGCGAGAGAGCCTAGCGGTACAGCGACTTGAGCCGACCCCAGGTGATCGGCTCCACTGGGGTGGGAGACCACACGACGTTGCCGCACGTGATGCCCGCGCCGGTGGTTTGGTGGTGCACGTTCACGTACCGGGCGAAGAGTGGAAGGTCCATGGTCTTCGTGGGGTCGAGCGTGATCATGCTGGTGGCGCTTCCGTGCCCGGTCGCGTCCACCGTGATGCTTTGGAGCCCGATGTACACGGGACCCTGCGCGGAACACGTTCCCGTGTGAATGTGGCTGGCGTGTGTCGTGTTCGGGTCGAGGCCGAACACCTCGACGAACACCGTGAGTTGCGACCCCACCAGCGAGATCGTGGACGATCCGTACGAATCCGGATCGCCCGTGGGACCGAGCGTGGCCGTCCCGGCCCAGTCGGCGGCGCGGGAGAGGCCGGGAACGGCGAGCGCCGCAACGAGGGCGACGAGCGGCAGTGACCAACGACGCATGATGCAGTCCTCCTAGTCATGACGAGTGCAGTCGAACGAGTCAGAGGACGGCAGATGAAGAGGAGGCTGCGGAGACACCTGGAGAGGAAACCGTCTCGGTGATTTGACCTGCTGGGTGCCGCGCTGTCAAGACGAGAGACCGTGCGCGCGCACCTGCCGGATCGCGCGGGCCCAGCGATCCAGCGCGGCGCGCCGGGCCGCCGGGCCGAGGCGTGGGCTGACGATCGTGTCCGGCTCGCTGAGCCGACGAAGGGCGCGGAGGTCGTCGGGCCGGAGGCCCACGCCGAGCCCCGCGAGAACCGCAGCGCCGAGCGCGGTGGATTCCACGGAGCGGGGACGCACGACCGGGACCCCCAGAACGTCGGCCTGACACTGCAGCAAGAACCCGTTCGCCGATGCACCGCCATCGACGCGCAGTTCGTGCACGCGCACGCCGGGTGCGGCGGAGGCCGCGCGCACCACGTCCGCCGTTTGAAACGCGAGCGATTCGATCGTCGCGCGCACGATGTGCGCACGCGTCGTGCCGCGCGTCAGGCCGACGATGGCGCCGCGCGCCTCGGCGTCCCAATCCGGCGCGCCCAATCCAGCGAACGCGGGCACGACAACCCCGCCGCCGCTGTCGGGCACGCTCGTCGCGATCGCGTCCGTCTCCGCCGCGGACGCGATGATC
>CAZEPH010000277.1:0-4342 GCA_964514075.1 uncultured bacterium
TGGGCGTTCTCCGACGTCAACCCTCCGGTGCATGCGTGGGCCGTGTGGCGGGTGTACAAGATGACCGGCCCGCGCGGCGCGCGGAACCGCGCGTTCTTGGAGCGGTGCTTCCAGAAGTTGCTGCTCAACTTCACGTGGTGGGTAAATCGCAAGGACGTCGAAGGGCACCATGTGTTCGCGGGCGGATTCCTCGGCCTGGACAACATCGGCGTGTTCGACCGCTCGCAGCCGCTGCCCACGGGCGGGCACCTCGAACAAGCGGACGGCACGGCGTGGATGGCGTTCTACAGTGCGACGATGCTCTCGATGGCTCTCGAACTCGCCAAAGACGATCCCGCATACGATTCGATGGCGTCGAAGTTCTTCGAGCACTTCACGGCGATCGCGCGCGCGATGAACTCCCTCGGCGGCACCGGCCTGTGGGACGAGGCCGACGGCTTCTACTATGACCAGCTCCACGTCGATTCGCAGGCGAAGCCGCTGCGGGTGCGGTCCATGGTGGGGTTGCTCCCGCTCATCGCGTGCGAGGTCATCGAACAGGACGTGATCGACGCGTTGCCCGGATTCCGGAAGCGCATGGAGTGGTACCTCGCGAACCGCCCGGAGGAAGCGAAGCAGATCGCGTGCATGCACTCCGGCGGCGCGCTCGGCACACGGCGGCTGCTCGCCATTCCGCCACGCGAGCGCCTCGTACGGGTACTGGAGAAGCTCTTGAACGAAGCGGAGTTTCTTTCGCCGTACGGCGTGCGTTCGCTCTCACGCTACCATGCCGATCACCCGTTCTCGCTGGCCGCGGGCGGCATGAACTACACCGTGAGCTACGACCCCGCGGAATCCACGACGGGACTCTTCGGCGGCAACTCGAATTGGCGCGGGCCTATTTGGTTTCCCGTGAACTACCTGCTGATCGAAGCGCTCGAGCGCTATCACCACTTCTACGGGGACACACTCACCGTGGAGTACCCGACCGGCTCGGGACGCCGCTGCACGCTGCAGGAGGTTGCGGCGGATCTGTCCAACCGTCTCGCACGCGTCTTCCTCCACAGCACGGACGGACGACCCGTACATGGCGGCGACGAGCGCTACGCGCGGGACGAGCACTGGAAGGATCTCGTGCTCTTCTACGAGTACTTCCACGGCGACACCGGACGTGGCGTCGGCGCGAGTCACCAAACCGGTTGGACCGCGCTCGTCGTCCGCTTTCTCGAGGATGCGGCACGTCGGCGGGCGGCCGCGGACGCTCAAAGCGAGAACGGCGCGCGCGTCCCGCACGCGTCGGTACCGAGCGCATGAACGCTCCGCGTGAGTGGCTGGAGGCGGACGGACTCGGCGGATTCGCATCGGGCCCGGTGGATCTCCCCCGCTTTCGCCGCTATCACGCATTGCTCCTTGCGGCGACAACGCCGCCGTCCGGGCGCTTCGTGCTCGTCAATGGATGCGACGCCGACGTGGAGTGTGACGGCGCGCACTATGCGCTGACGTCGCACCGCTACGCACCGGACGTGACACATCCGGATGGACGCGCGCGTGTGGTCTCCTTCGCGCGCGACCCCTGGCCGACGTGGACATTCCGCTTGCCGAACGGCGTGGAGATCGTGCACGAAGTGTTGGTACCGCGCGGCGAGTCGCGCGTCGTCCTCTCGTGGCGCCTCCGCACACCGCGCGCGGCGACGCTCCGCGTGCGGCCGTTCCTGTCGGGCCGCGATCCGCACGCTCTGCACTTTCAGAACGACGTACTGCGCATGCAGCCCGTGCATCAACGCGAGACCGTGGTCGTGTGGCGCACGTACGACGCGGTGCCGCGCGTGCAGAGCGACTCGAACGCGCGCTACGTCCACGACCCGCAGTGGTATCGCTCGTTCGAGTACGACGAGGAGCGCGCGCGGGGGTTGGATCACGTGGAAGACCTCGCGTCGCCCGGCGTGCTGGAATTCGACCTCGGCGCGGGAGAGGCGGTGTGGGCTCTGAGTGCGCTACCGAACGACGCGGGCTGTGCGCCTGTCGACGCACCGGCGCTGCGCGAGAGGGAACGCGTGCGCCGCGCCGCACTCGCCCCGATCGATCGCGCCGCGGACGCGTACATCGTCGCGCGCGGCGCGGGGCGCACGATCGTCGCCGGTTATCCGTGGTTTGGCGACTGGGGGCGCGACACGTTCATCGCGATGCGCGGTCTGTGCCTCGCCCGCGGACGCCTCGACGACGCGCGCGACATGCTCGTCGAGTGGGCGGGCGCCGTCTCCGAGGGAATGCTTCCGAATCGGTTTCCCGATCACGGGGACACACCGGAGTACAACGCGGTGGATGCATCGCTCTGGTACGTGATCGCGGTGCACGAGTACCTGCGCGCGCGGGGCGGCACGCCGGAGCGCGCGCTCACCGCCGCGGTCGGCGCGATCCTCGCGGGCTACGCGCGCGGTACGCGCTACGGCATCCGCGCCGCGGACGACGGACTCCTCGCGTGCGGCGAAGCCGGCGTGCAGCTCACCTGGATGGACGCAAAGGTCGGAGACTGGGTCGTGACACCGCGCATCGGCAAGCCCGTCGAGGTGCAGGCACTGTGGATCAACGCACTGCATGCCGCGTCGCAGGGAGACGCACACTGGTCGGAGCTCTGCGAACGCGCGCGCGCATCGTTCGTGGCGCGCTTCTGGAGCGACCGCGACGGCTGCCTCTACGACGTCGTGGACGTCGACCACGCCCGGGATACGGTGGATGCGACGGTGCGTCCGAACCAGATCTTCGCTGTGGGCGGATTGCCGCTCTCGTTGCTCGATGGACCGCGCGCCCGTGCGGTCGTGGACACCGTGGAGCGCGCGCTGGTCACGCCGGTCGGCCTGCGCTCTCTCGCGAGCGGATCACCGGACTATCACCCTCGCTATGAAGGCGGTGTGCGCGAACGCGACGGCGGCTACCATCAAGGCACTGTGTGGCCGTGGCTGCTCGCCGCGTTTGTGGACGCATGGGTGCGCGTGCGCGGCGACACGCCGGCCGCGCGGCGCGGCGCGCGCGCCCGCTTTCTGCCGCCGCTTCTCGCGCACATCGAAGAAGCCGGCGTGGGTCACATCTCGGAGATCGCGGACGCGGAGGCGCCCCACACGCCGCGCGGCTGCCCGTTCCAGGCGTGGTCGCTGAGCGAGTACATCCGGCTCGATCGCGTGGTGCTGGCGTGAGCGTGCGCGATCATTGGCCGGAGTATCTCATCGAAGCCGGCGGCCTCGCGCTGTTCATGGTGTCGGCGTGCACGTTCGGGAGCCTGCTCTCTCACCCGTCGTCTCCCGTCGTGCGCGAGCTTCCGGACATCACGCTGCGCCGTGTTCTCATGGGAGCCGCCATGGGCCTCACCGCGATTGCGCTGATCTACTCTCCGTGGGGCAGACGCTCGGGTGCACACTTCAACCCCGCGACGACGCTCACGTTCACGCGTCTCGGACGCGTCGCGCCACGTGATGCCGCGTGGTATGCGCTTGCGCAGTTCGTGGGCGGTGCACTGGGCGCCTGGTGCATCGCGCGCGTGCTCGGTCGCGCCCTCGCGGATCCGCACGTGCACTACGTGGTGACGCGGCCGGGGCCGTGGGGCGCGACCCCCGCGTTCCTCGCGGAGATCGCCATCACGTGCCTTCTCATGACGGTGGTGCTGCACGTGTCGAACACGCCGCGCATCGCGCACTACACGGGCGTGTGCGCGGGGCTTCTCGTGATGACGTACATCTCGCTCGAAGCGCCCGTCTCCGGCATGAGCATGAACCCCGCGCGGACGCTCGCTTCCGCCCTCGCCGCGCGCGACTTCACCGCACTGTGGATCTACTTCGTCGCGCCGCCGCTCGGCATGTTACTCGCCGCACAGCTCTACCTCCTCGTGCGTGCGCGCCGCGGCGTGATGTGCGCGAAACTGCAGCACGACGACACACAGCGCTGCATCTTCTGCGAGTACCACCGCCGAGGGGAACCGGCCTTGAACCGCGTGCATTGAGGAATCCGTCGCGCGGAACACGTGCGACGCGACTCACCCACTCACATGCACGGAGGATGCATCTATCATGCTGCGCAAGCCGTGGATCATCGGTGTTGTCGCGCTGGCGGTCGTCGGCGCGTGGTACGCGTTCCGCCCGGAACGATTGTTCGTGAATACGGCCGTCAACGAAGCCGCGGTCGCCACGCCGGCACAGACGCTCGTGCGACAGGGACGCTTCCACGACGGAGCGCACGAAACGAGCGGCGTCGCGTCGGTCTACCAACTCCCGGACGGGTCGCGCGTGCTGCGCCTGACGGAGTTCGCGACGTCGAACGGACCCGACGTGCGTCTGTTCTTGATCGCCGCGGACGACGCAACGGACAACACCAC
>CAZEPH010000278.1:0-4341 GCA_964514075.1 uncultured bacterium
CGCGAGCCGGAGCCTGCCGCGACGTGAGCACGATCGCGATCGAGATCGGCGTCGAAGAACTCCCGACGTCGTACATCCAGCCGGCGCTGGACGCGCTCGCACGGACGCTGGGCGACGCATTGGTTCGCGAGCGGCTACCGCACGCCCGTTTGGACGCTCACGCCACACCACGCCGTCTGCTCGTGATCGTGCGCGACATCGCGGCCGCGCAGTCCGCTGTGGAGGAACGCGTGCTCGGGCCGGCGCGGTCCGTCGCGTTCGATGCGTCGGGTCAGCCGACCAAGGCGGCGCTCGGCTTCGCGCGCGGACACGGCGTGGATCCATCCGCGCTCGAGACCACCGCCACCGAGAAGGGCGAGTACGTGTCCGCGCTGGTCCGCCGTCCGGCGCACTCGGCGGGGGACGTGATCGCACGCATCCTGCCGGATCTCGTGGCGGCGCTGCCGTTCCCGAAAACGATGACGTGGGACGCGCACTGTCCGCGATTCGCACGCCCCATTCGGTGGGTGGTCGCCCTGCAGGACGACGCGATCATTCCACTCACGTGGGCCGGGTGTACGGCGGGGCGGACGACGCACGGACATCGACTGCTTCATCCGCACACCGTGGATGCGCCGTCGGCGGATGCCGTAGAAAGCGCGCTCGAGTCCGTCTACGTGATCGCCGATCCCGCGAAGCGTCGGGCCCGCGTGATCGCTCTCGCCGACGAGCACGCCGCCGTGCTCGGCGGCCGCGTGATCCGGGACGACGAACTCGCCGACATCGTGACGCACATGGTGGAATGGCCGGCTGCGGTCGCCGGGCGGTTCGATGCGGGGTTCTTGGAGTTGCCGCGCGAGGTGATCGTGACCGCGTTGCGCGAGCACCAGCGATACTTCGCGGTGGAGGACGCCGGCGGACGCTTGCTTCCGGCGTTCGTGTGCATCACGAACGGCGTGGTGAGCGACACCATTCGCACGGGGCACGAGCGCGTGCTGCGCGCGCGCCTGGCCGACGCGCGGTTCCACTGGCAGCAGGATCTGCGCGTGCATCCGGAAGCGAAGGTGCCCGACCTCGCGAAGGTCGTGTGGATCGAAGGACTCGGATCGCTCGCGGACCGGACGCAGCGGCTGCAGCGTCTCGTGGTCGAACTCGCCGACACGTGCGGCGCCGACGCCGCCGTCGCGTCACGCGCTGCGCTGCTCTCCAAGGTGGATCTCATCTCCGACATGCTGCAGGACGGGAAGGAGTACACCGCACTGCAAGGCGTGATCGGCGCGGCGTACGCGCGTGCGCTCGGCGAGGACGACCGTGTCACGCGCGCAATGCGCGATCAGTACCGCCCCTCGTTCGCCGGCGACGGCATCCCCGACACCGCCGAGGGCGCCGCGCTCGCACTCGCGGACAAGCTGGATCTGATCGCCGCGTGTTTTCTCACGGGTCGCGGCCCGACGGGCGCCGAAGACCCGTTCGGCGTGCGCCGCGCCGCACTCGGCGTCCTCCGCATTCTCCTCGAGCGTGGCATTGCGCTCCGTCTCGATGACATGTTGTGGACAGCGCTCCGGCTCATCACGGACACGGATGCGCGGGAGCCGCACGCGGCGGCCATGGCGTTTCTCGCGCAGCGTCTCGGCGCAATGCTGCGCACGTCCGGCGTGGATCACGACCTCGTAGAGGCCACGCTCGCGGCGGACGCAGCGAACCCGGTGGACGCGGTGCAACGGGCGGCCGCGCTCGCGCGCGGCCGCGCGGCGGAAGACCTCGCGCTTGCCGCGCAGTGCGCTCGCCGCGCTGCGAACTTCCTCCGCGATGTGACCGACGCCGGCGCACCTGCGGACAGCGCAACGTACACCGAGCCGACGGAGCGCGCGCTGCTCGCGGCGCTCGGCGCGGCGGAGACGGCGGCGGATGCCGCGCTCGCCGCGCGCGATCACGACGCACTCCTGCGTGCGGCGCTCGCGCTCAAGACCCCGGTGGACGAGTTCTTCACCGCGGTGCTCGTGCTGGATCCGGACCCCGCGGTCCGCGCGCGGCGGATCGCGCTGGTGCGACGCGTCGATGCGGTGTTCCGCCGTGGATGGGACATGAGCCGCGTGCAGGGCGAAGCACGCGCCGCCGTGTCCAGCTAGGGTGAACGACGCGGTTCGCGGTGCCTCCGCGCCGCGCCGCACACGATGGCGCGCGGAGATCGAACGCGTCACATTCCCCGATCCGCGCGGGCAGCACCCGCCCTATAGCGCCATCGAGATCGCGTGCATCACCGCCTGTCTCGCCGCATTCGTCGCTCTCGCGATCCCGCTCATCGTGCACCAAAGCGCGGCCTACGACGAAGGGCCGCACATTCTCTCCGGCTATCAGTACCTCGTGTCGGGGCGATTCTCCGGCGGCGTGAGCAATCCGCCGCTCGGACAACTCCTGCTCGCGGCCGCCACCGTGTTTCGCGGGGACGCCTACCGACCGTTCGATCCCGCCGCGCTGCCGTACGCCCGCGCGGTCCCGCTGGCGTGCGCCTGCGCGACCGCTCTCCTCGTGTGGCGCGGCGCCCGGCGACACGCCGGCCCGCTCGCGGGTCTGGCGGGCGTGGCACTCTTCGTCGTCGAACCCACCGTGCTCGGGCACTCCACGCTCGCGACTCTCGACGTGATCGCGATGACGGCCGGCACGTTCGCGACGTACGCGCTCTGGCGCGTGTGCAGCCGGCCGACGCTCTCGACCGCTCTCCTCGCCGGTGCGTTCGTCGGCGCTGCGCTCGGAACGAAGTTCTCGCTCATCGCGCTGATCCCGGGGTGGTTCGTCGCGAGCGTGTGGCCGATCGGCGCGCCGCACGAGAGCGAGTCCGCCGCGCGTCGCCGCGTCGCGGTTCGCGTCCTCTCCCGCAGCGCCGCGCTCGCCGTCGTGTGCGTCATGGCGTGGGCCGTCGTCTGCACGCTCTACCTGTGGCGCGGCGTGCTGTCGCCGTCGGTGATCCTGAGCGATGCGCGCGGTCTTCTCCTCGGCGTGTTTCCCGAGCCGTTCGCCCGGTCGTTCGTGACCGCAGGCGCGCACGCGTCTGGCGGGCACTTCGCGTATCTGAGCGGCGCGCGCTCCGCGACGGGGTTCGCGCAGTACTTTCTCGTGGCCGCGTGCCTCAAGTGGACGATCGCGTTCCTCACCGTGCTGTCGATCGGATTCGCGTGGATGCTCTCTCGCCGCCGATGGCCCGCACGAGCGGAGATGTTCCTGCTCGCGCCCTGCGCGTCGTTGCTCGTCGTGGCGTCCGTCGTCTCGCAGGTGGACATCGGGGTGCGCCACCTGTTGCCGATGATGCCGCTCGCGTGCGTTCTCGGCGGCGTGACGCTGGTGCGCCTGGCGCGCCGCGGACGGATGCCGGCGATCGCTGCGATCGTGTTGCTCACGGCACACGTCGGCGAGAGTCTCGCCGCCTGGCCGCACTCGCTCGCGTTCTTCAACGTCGTCGCGGGCGGACCCACGCGCGGCGATCGCTTCTTGATCGACTCCAACGTGGACTGGGGCACGGAGGAGCATGCGGTGCGCGCCGCGCTCGCGCACGACTCGTCGCTCGTGCTATTGCCGGATCCACGCGATCCCGCACCCGGCCGCGCCCTCGTGAACGTGAACGCGCTGCGCGGCCTGTTCGATCTCGCGGGCACGCCGTATTGGTGGCTCGCGCACGTCCCACCGGATTCGATCGTCTCCCCCGCGTGGCGTGTGTACAGCATCGAGCGGGGGATGACGCCGCCGCGCGACCTGGATGCGGCGCACCGCGCACTCTTGCTCGCGGTCGTCACGGACCGCGCGGAGTGGGCGCGTGTGCTCGTGAACCCCGCGGTCCAATCACCCGATGCCTCGCTGCGCGCGGCCGGGTTGCTCCTCCAGGCGCGTGCCTCGCGCGCGCTGGGAGAAGACGCTGCAGCGTTCGCCGCGCTCGATTCCGCGCGCGGCGCGTGGGACGACCGCTTCGCGGCGGAAGACGCCCGCATCCGCGCGCGCCAGGCGCGCGGCGGGCACGCGGCGTACTACCGCGGGCGCGCGCTCGCTCTCGCCGGCGATCATACCGGCGCCGTGCGCGCGTACCGCGAGGCGGCCGCGGATCCGGCATCGGCGCGCGCGGGAGCATACGGGCTCGCCATGGAGGCTGTGCATCGCGGCGCGTTGGCCGCGTCGGAGTCGCTGCTGTCGTCCGGTGCGCGGCCGCCCGATGGCTCGGCTGACTGGCTTCTACGCTCCGTGCGGACGGCGCGCGCGCTGCGCGCCTCGCCGCGCGCGACGGATCACGTGCAGCTCGCACGCTGGTTCGCCGGCCGCGGGGCGATCGACGCCGCGTTCGACGAAGCGGAGGTCGCGCTCGCGTTGGACGGGGCG
>CAZEPH010000279.1:0-4319 GCA_964514075.1 uncultured bacterium
CCGGCCGCGCTCGTCGCCGGCGCCGTCGCGAGCGCGTCGGTGCTCGCGGACTTTCCGCCGCTGGTGAAGTGGGCGGTCGCGCTGATCGGTGGCGGTGGGCTCGCGGGGTTGGTGCAGGGGGGGTCGGTGCTCGCCCGGCTCAAGTCCACCGCGTCGACGGGCGGTCTGGCGAATCCCGCCGTATCGACGGGCGAGAATGTGGGCGCCGCGGCGACGTCGCTGCTCGCCGTGTTTGCTCCGCTTCTCGCGATCGTGTTCATCGCGCTCGGTATCGGAGTGTTCGCGTATCTGATCCGCGCGTTCTTCCGCTCGCACAGCCGCTCACGCGAGGCCGCGCCGCCGCATGCAACTGGATGACCTCGGATGGACTGCGGCGCTGGACGACGCGTTCCGTTCGTTCGCCGCGGATGGGATGATCCCCGCGCGCGTAGCGATCGAGCGGCGCGCGGGCTACCTTCTCTACTCGGCGCACGGTGAGATGACGGCGACGCTTGCCGGCCGCACACGCCACACCGCGGCGACGCAAAGCGAGTGGCCGGTCGTGGGCGATTGGGTTGCCGTGCACACAGGCGATCGCCCTGTGATCCACGCAACGCTTCCGCGGCGCAGCAAGTTCTCCCGGAAGGTCGCCGGGCATCACGTGCGAGAGCAGTTGGTCGCCGCCAACGTGGACACGGTGTTCGTGGTCACGTCCGTCGGGTCCGACCTCAACGCGCGGCGCATCGAGCGCTACCTCGCGCTCACATGGGAGAGCGGCGCGGAGCCCGTCGTGATCATCTCCAAGGTGGACCTCGAGGCGGATCGTGCGGCGACCGACACGGCGCTCGACGCCGTGCTGCGCGGCACGCCGTGCGTGCGGGTTTCCTGCGCGACGGGCGACGGCATGGATGCAGTCCGGGCGTATGTGCGCCGCGGCCGCACGATCGCTCTCGTGGGATCGTCCGGCGTCGGGAAGTCGACTCTCGTCAACGGTCTGCTCGGCGAGGAGCGCCAGCACGTGAACGAGCTGCGGCGCGGGGGGGGCAAGGGCCGTCACACGACAACGCATCGCGAGTTGCTTCTCGTCCCGGGCGGCGGGATCGTTCTCGACACGCCGGGCATGCGCGAGTTGCACCTGTGGGATGCGAACGCGGGCGTCGCCGCGGCGTTCGACGAGATCGACGCGGCGGCCGCGTCGTGCAAATTCCGCGACTGCCAGCACGACGCCGAACCGGGCTGCGCGGTGCGTGCCGCGGTCGAGAGCGGCGACATTGCGCCCGAGCGTCACCTGAGTTTCCTCAAGCTGCAGGCGGAGCTGCGTTCGTTGCGCGAGCAGCAGGAGGTGCGCGACCGGCTCGCACGCAAGTCACGCGAGCGGGCGGCGTCGAAGGCGGCGTCGTCGCTCTACCGCATGAAAGGCAGGCGTTGACATGAGCATGTTCCTCACGCTTCTCGTTGTGACGTTCGCCGTGGCGATCGGCGTCGCGCACTTCGTCGCGCGTGTGTTCGACAAACCCGTCGCCGCGATCCTGCAGCGCCTCGTCGCGGAGGAACTGAGCGGGGCGTGGCACAAGTACATCCAGTTCGCGATCTACGTCGTGGGGATCTCCGGCGGCGTGCGCATTTGGGAGTTGGAGAAGTACATTACGGGCCGCGCGAAAGACGAGCAGCCGGTCGTCCTCACGTCGGATCGGTGGATCCTCGAACTGTACCGGACGGTGATCCAAACTCTGCAGAGTACCGCGTGGATGCTTCTGGTGTTTTTCGTCGCCGCGTTGATCGCTTTCGTTCTCTTGCGCGGGTTCGAACTCAAGCACAGCCGCCGCCCGGAGTGAAACTCCGCTGAAACAGAAAGGCCGCCGAGGTCGTGGACCTGGCGGCCTTTTGCACGGAGCGGAGCCCCCCTGCACCGCTCCTGCAGTTGCGACGATTAGAGACCTAGCTCGGTCCCCGAGTTCCCAGTTCCGTTACGGAAACGGGCAGCACCCATTGGTGCGCGTTGTACGGGACATCGGGCTGCGTGCTGATCGTTGCCGCGTCGAAGGCGTCGACTGTGAGGAGGCGGCGGAAGAGGCGCTCGCTGAACCGCCACGGGGTCGCGTGCCACACGGTGGTGAAGAGCGTCGGGTCCGACGGATCCCGCAGCAGTTCGACCTGATGGCGGTGGTGGTCGTACCAGTCATGCAAGAACACGCGGCCTCCGCCTTCGGGGACGTTCTCGATGCGGACGCTGACCGTGACCACGGTGCCCGGCTTGATGGACGGCCACTGGCTCCGGTCGTACAACTCGGTCGCGGAGTCGAAGCGGTACGATGGGCCGCCTGCCGCGTTGAACTCGATGTACGCGATGCCGATCGGGTTCGCCACCGACGTGGACGCGCGGTCCATGAAAGACGTGGAGTACACTAGCCAGCGTCCACGCTCACCTCGCCGCGCCATTGCGGTGCGTTCGCCGTGGTCCGCAAACGGCCGGCTGACCTCGACGTGCGAACTGTCCGAGTGCTCGTCGCGCACGCGGAGCGTGCCCGTGCGGTCCTCGACGATCGAGACGCTGACGCTGTCACCCGTGCCCGTCATGTTGATCGTGCGCGCCGCGCTCGCGACCTCGCGACGGAAGAACCAACGGGCGTTGACTGCGAATTGCTGGAGGCCCGGCGCGCCGCTGAACGATGCATCGTCCTCCCAGTCCGATCCGGTGTAGCCGAACGCGGTCAGGTCGTCGGCGTTCAGAGCCGTGATGATCGCCTCCCGGTCCGCGGGGCTCGGCGCTCCGCCCGTGACGTCACCGCCCGGTCCCGTGATGTCGTTGCATCCCCATGCGAAAAGGGCGGCGGCAAGCGTCCCCCCCAGGGCTATTGAAGCGTGCTTCATGACGTTGTGCCTCCAGAGATGGTGACGGCGACGGTGCGGTCAGGCAGTGCGTGGGGACGATCGTCAACTTGGAGGCCGGCACGGCACCGCACTGTTCCCGTTGATGGCGAACATGGATGTAGGATACATTTGTGCAGTATGAGTCGAGCCACCGATCGACGCGTCGTCGCGCTCGAGGTCCCCGCGTTTCCCGTCGCCGTCGAGCGACTTCGCTGGCCCCCGCTGCGCGGCCGGCCCGTCCTCATTGCCTCCACAGTATCGGGACGTTCTCCCATCGTCTCGGCGTCCGCTGAGGCCGTCGCCGCGGGAGTCGTCCCAGGGCAGCCGGTCTCGCTCGCGCGGCGCGTCTGCCCCGACGCTGTCGTCGTCCCGCCCGACTTTCCCACATACCGAGCGATCAGCGACGACGTCATACGCTCGCTCGGCGCGTTCTCCCCCCTGTACGAAGATGCGGGCGCGGGGCGGTTCTTCCTGGACGTGAGCGACACGCTGCGTCGCGCGCGGGGGTTCGGACCGCTCGTGGACATGGGGATGCGCGTGCGCCGCGGGGTCGCGGATCGCGTAGGCCTGGACGCGCTGGTGGGCGTGGCGATCAACAAACTCGTGAGCGGGGTGGCGGCGGAGGAGGCGCTGGGCCACGAGCCCTTGTACGACGTTGCACCCGGTCACGAGGCGCGCTTTCTTGCGCCGCTCGCCGCGGCGCGACTCCCCGGTGTGGGCGACCGCACCGAGCAGCGTTTGCTCGCGGAGTTGAACGTGCGCCGTGTCGGGCAAATCGCTGCGATTCGCGTGCCGGTCCTCGCGCGCGTTTTCGGCGCGTCGGCGCGCACACTGCACGAGCGCGCGAACGGCGTGGACTGGACGCCCGTCGAGCCCGGCGCGCGCGGGCCGCGCATCGTCGAAACAGAGATTCTGCCGAACGACACGAACGACATCGCGGTCTTGCGTGCGGCGGTCACGCGCGTGGTTGCCGGCGTCGGGTGGCAACTGCGGCATGCGGGCCGTCGCGCGTGCAGCCTCCGACTGCACGTCACGCACGTGGATGACGTGGACGCGTTTGCACACGCTCGCCTCCCGCAGGCCTGCGACGAGGGACGCGCTCTCACGCGGCACGCCGCCGCCCTTCTCGAGACGCTCGCCGAGCGCCGCGTGCGCGTGCGTGCGATCACGCTCAGCGTGCCCGTCAGCATCGCCACGCCGGCGCAACTCGATCTGTTCGCAGGGGCGACCCCGCCGCGCGAGGCACAACTGACGCGCACGCTGGATGCGATTCGCGCGCGGTTCGGCGCAGACGCGGTGCGTCTGGGGGGCGCGGCGTGAGCGTCGTCCCCCTCAACGTGCACAGCCGCTACTCGTTCATGCGCGGCGTGCCCGACCCCGTTCGATGCGCAGCAAGGCGGGATAGCCCTCGGCTTGGAGCTGTTCGAGACGATAGTCGCCACCGCTCGGGTAGGATGCAGAGTCTTCGT
>CAZEPH010000280.1:0-4279 GCA_964514075.1 uncultured bacterium
GAAGCGTCTTTCACAGAATCGACTTTCCGAAAGCGGAGAGAATGAGCTCCGTTCCCAACTCCGCGGTACTGTTTTGGTGATCGAGAATCGGATTCACCTCGACGACGTCCATGCCCAGCAGCTGACCGGACTCGGCGACCATTTCCATCGCGAGATGCGACTCGCGGTAGTCGAGTCCGCCGCGCACCGGCGTTCCGACGCCGGGCGCCACGGCCGGATCGATCCCGTCGACATCCAGGCTCACGTGGAGTCCGACGGTCCCTTCCAGGATGTGATGCAGCGCGTCGTCGATGACATCGGAGATGCCGCGCCGGTCCACGTCGGCCATCGTGTACGCGAACACGCCAGAGGCGCGTACGAGATCGCGCTCGTGCTCGTCCAACTCGCGAATGCCAATCAGGGCGACGTTCTGCGGGAGGACCTTCGGACAGACGCCGCCGATGTTCGCCAACTCGTCGGGACCGTTCCCGAGGATGGCGGCCAGCGGCATGCCGTGCACGTTCCCCGACGGCGAGGTCTGCGGCGTGTTCATGTCCGCATGCGCGTCGATCCACAACACGCCGATGCGCTGTCCGCGTGCGAGGTGCGCCGCGGCGACGCCCCCGACCGATCCCGCCGCCACGCTGTGATCCCCGCCGAGCGTGAGCACCAACGACTCGCGCTCCGCCGCGGCGCGCGCGATTTGGTACACGCGATCGCACACCTCGGTGATCTCGGTGATGAAGCGCTTGTGCTCGTCACCGACCGTCGACGTCTCCGGCTGCGGCACGATCACGTTGCCGTGATCCCGCACCGCGTAACCCAGACGCTCCAGCCGCCGGGCGAGTCCCGTCAGCCGAAACGCACTCGGGCCCATGTCGACCCCGCGCCGTCCGGCGCCGAGGTCGAGCGGGACTCCCACGATGTCCACCGCGCGCTTGTTCATGCCGCGCAGTGTACCGCGTCCGTGCTAAACCGCGAAGAGCCGCGTACGCTGCTCGACGCAGCGCGCGAGGTCGGTGACCTGCCGCACCAGGTCGCCGCACCCCGCCTTGAACGTGCGATCGGCGGCGGGAATCCGTGTGAGCGCTCCGATGTGCGTCACCACGGACTGCGCACGTTCGATCAGTTCCAGGTCGGCCATGACGAGGCGGGTCGTTTCGGCGGTGCGAAGGTGGTGCGCGTCGAAGAAAGTGCTGTACCCGACGGGAATGTCCGTGACCGCGTCGATCGCGTTCCGCAGGCGGCGGAGGCTGATGTCGAAGTCTTCACCGGCGCCGTTCATGTGTTCGCCGTGCTCCCCGCGAAACGCGAGCAACTCTCGCACGGCGGCGGACAGCCGCAGCGCGATGTAGCTGCGCACGCGCTTGTCGTCGAGCCGGCGCTGTTCGCGCTGCTGGTACGCGGCGTATTCTTCGATGACGGCGCCGACTCGTGCCGCGGGCGATTCTCCCTGAATTCTGCTGCGCTGGCCGTCCATCGCTTCCTCCCGCAGAAGCCGCATTGCAGAATGGCATCTGCATTCCGCATGTGTCGTGCAGACCGCAGCGAGCGAAACGAGAGGAGCCATCGCGACGGAGAGAGCGTCCCGCGTCCACCTAGCTCTTTGCGGGACGACGCCTTGTCACACGATGCACGCACGCGTCCGAACGTCGCGTTGCACGGATTGCGCCTGTTCCGTGCAGCACGTGTGCCAAGACGATGTGCGCTACGCGCGGATCCAGCGGAGGATCTCGGGGAGCGTGATGCGTTTGCCGTACAGCAGTGCACCGACGCGGAAAAGCTTCGCCGAGACCTTCAGCGAGATGAACGCTCCGGCGAAAATGGAAAGAATCGACGCGATCGGCTCCCACCACGCGTACGCATGCCGCCCGATGCGCAGCATCATCGCGATGGGTGCGGTGAGCGGAATGAACGAGAGCGTCCGCGCCAACGCGCCGTTGGGTTCCTCGATCAGGTTCCACCACATGATGAACGGGATCATCGAGATCATCGTGAAGACCATCATGAGGCGCTGACTCTCGCGATGCGTGTTCCCCAGCGAGCCGAAGCCGAGCGAGAGTGCGCCGTATTGCAGGAATCCGCCGAGGAACAACGCGAGGCACATGATCCAGACGTGCGCCGGGACGTGCATCGCAAAACCGGAGGAGAGGAGCATCGGGAGCAGCCCCGTCGACAGGAGCACGCCCGATGCGGTCCAGGCGAACAACTGCAAGAGCCCGGCGCCGCCAAGTCCCACCAACTTCCCGACGAGCAGCTGCCACGGGGTCGCCGACGACAGCAGCACCTCCATGACGCGGTTCTCTTTCTCCTCCGCCACACCCTGCAGCAAGCTGCCGGACGTTCCGAAGATCGCGACGATCAGCATGATCGAAAAGAACAAGGGGAAGATCAGGTCGGAGATCCACGAATTGGAGCGGCGGGCGATGGCGCCGCTCTCGTCGAGTTCGAAGTGCTCCTTCTTCGCGATCGGCGCCAGCACGCGTTCCGTCACCTCCGCCGATGCACGCGTGGACAGAAGCGTCCGCCGCAGCAATCGCGAGAGCATGGACTCCTCGACATCGGTGTCCTTCATCGAGTCGCTCGCGCGCGCGTAGGTGAGGATGCGCCCCGAACGCACGTAGTCGGACGGGAGAACGTACACACCGCGGACGGTGCCGGCCGCGAGCGCCGCACTCGCGGTCCCCGTATCCGGGTACGCGCGAAACTGCACGTTCCCCATGGAGAGCGCATGCTCCACGCTGGCGCGACCGGACGGCGACGTCGTCGCGAGACGCGCGGCCAACCGTTCGGCGTCGGACGTATCGCGCGCGGCGGGGGCCACGCTGAGCGAGTCCGGGAGCACGACGTCGGGCGCGTAGTTCACCAGCGCATACGTCTTCGCGGCGCGCTCGTTCTTGTGCGAGAGGTACGCGGGAATCGACACGATCGCCCCGTACGCCAGAATGAAGAGCGGCATGCCGAGGGTCACGATGAGGAACGCCTTGCTCTTCACGGTCGCGAGGAACTCTCTCCGTGCAACGACCTGCCACGTTGTCATGGGCGCGCGCCCTCCACGACGCGGATGAAGATGTCTTCCAGCGGCGTGATGGACAACTCGAAGCTGTGGCACATGCGGTCCGCCGCGAGCAACTCCACGAGAAACGCTTTAGGCGTCGCACCGTCGGACAAGATGATGCGCAGGTGCTCGCCGGTCGGTTCCGCGCGTGCCACCGTGCGCAGGCCGTCCACCGGCGTGGCGCGATCCACCAGAACGGCACCTTCGGAGAACCGCCGCTGGATGTCGAGCCGCGTGCCGTTCAGCACCAACCGCCCGTGGTGGATCATCACGAGGTGGTCGGCCAAGGCTTCCGCATGCGTCATCTGGTGGGTGGATAGGAGGACCGCGTGTCCCTTGCCCCGCTCCTCGCGAATGAGCTCCGTGATCAATCGCGCGTTGACCGGATCGAGCCCCGACATCGGTTCATCCAGGATGATCAAATCGGGCTCGTGGAGGATCGTCCCGATGATCTGCACCTTCTGCTGCATACCTTTCGACAGCGCCTCGACGCGCTTCTCGGCGACGTCGCCCAACTCGAGGCGTTCCAGCAGACGACGCGCACGTGATCGAGCATCCGCGGCCGTGAGCCCCTTCAAGCAGCCGAAGTACTCGAGCACCTCGATCACGCGCTGGCGCCGGTACAGCCCTCGCTCTTCAGGGAGATACCCAATCCGGTTCCGCGAGGCACTGGCACTCGTCGGCGCGGCGCCGGAATATGTGATCGATCCGCCGTCCGGGTGCGTTATCCCCATGATCATGCGAATGAGGCTCGTCTTCCCGGCTCCGTTCGGGCCCAACAGAGCAGTGATCACGCCGCCGCGGATATCAAAGGTCGCATCCTCGACGGCGGTCACTCCATTGTATGTTTTGCGTACGTGCTCCAACCGCACGTCGGTCATGTCCCGGTCGCCCTCGGATTCGTGTTTACGAAGAGGGGGGATCGTCGGGGCCGGGCCGGGCGGTGTCAAGGCTCGGGACGAAAGTCTCGCCAGCTGAAAAAAACCGGAACCTCGGTTACAGACGAGGGTGAAAGGCCGCGTCGCTCGGATTGTGGTAGCTGACCCTCCCACAATCACCCGTGGCGCCGGCTCCCCTCCCGGTCAAACCGGCCCCGGTACATCTTCTTCCCTCTGGAGGTGATCATGTCACGGAAGGTTGCTCTCGCTTTGACGTTGGCGGCACTCGCGATTTCTTCGATCGCGAGTGCATCGGTACCTGACCCGGCGAACAGCTCGGTCAGCTGGGGTGGGCCGTTCAACG
>CAZEPH010000281.1:0-4274 GCA_964514075.1 uncultured bacterium
GTTTCTGCGGCAAGGGCGAGGGGCCGGACTTCATCCGCTCGCACACGCTCACGATGCATGCGAACGCGCGGAGACGGGACGTGAGTTACGCATCCTGTACGTCGGTCGGGGGCGACTTGGCAGGATGAGACCGGGACTTCGTGCGGGAGTCCGTCGGTCGATCGTCCCGTCTCCGCACAAGTCATATGAAGGGGGTTTTCGATTGACCCGCCCGCGCGTGCGCTGCTAGTGTCCGCGCTCCGCTCCGGAGCACCAACGACCGGAAGCGCGGAGGACAGGCCAGTGGCGGACGACAAGCAGTCGCGTGAGGAACGCTCGCGCGCGCGCCAGATCGGCATCTATACGGCCATTCCCGCCGTGATGCTCTCGGGTCCACTGGTCGGCGGTCTCATCGGAAAGTTCGTCGACTCGCACTTCCGAACGGGACCGTGGGGTCTCCTGATCTTCCTCGCCTTCGGGTTCGTCGCCGCCTTTCGCGAGGTGTTCAACTTGATCCGCCTCGCGAACCAGGACACGAACGCGAACGGGCCATCGAAAGGACCGAGGGGGCAACGCTGAGCGCGTCACTCACGACACGCGTCGCGACGATCGCAGGGGTCGTCGGTATCGCGGGCAGCCTCTTCGCACAGCGATGGGGCGCCGGCGCGACCCAAGGCTTTGCGGCTGGATCGCTCTTCGGCGCCGCGAACCTCGCCCTGCTGGGACTGCTCGTGCGCTCGGTACTGCGCGCCTCGGGACCGCATCGCCGCCGCGCGCTCGTGCTCGCAGGAGCGAAATTCCCGCTCCTGTACGCGGTCGGCTACGTGCTGCTCTTCACGCTGCACGTCGACCCGATCGCCTTCCTGGCGGGATTCACAGGCTCACTCGTCGCTCTCGTCGCCACGGCGCTCCTGACGGGCACCGGCACGCACGCGGGCGCGACCGGATTCACGCACACGGAGTCACATGACCGAGGTCACGCAGACAGCAGCCGATAGCCTGCACGCCGCAGCGACGGCGGTTACGGAAGGCGCGCACGGAGCGGCACATGGTGCCGGTGGCGGCGGCATCCCCATTCCCGAAGAGCTGCCGAACGTCATCACGCTTCTCGTGCACAAGCTGGGACACGAGAGCGCGCTCGGCCACTTCCTCCACACGTGGGAAGACCAGATCTTCGCCGGCATCGTCATCGCGCTGCTCATCACCGTATTCTCGATCGCGTCGAAGAACCGCTCGCTCGTGCCCACGCGCTTACAGTCGTTCCTCGAGATGGCGTGCGAATGGCTCGACGGCTTGATCTGCTCCGTCATCGGTCCGGAAGGCCGCAAGTTCACGCCGTTCATCGGGACGATCTTCCTGTACATCATCACCATGAACTTGATCGGGCTCGTCCCGCTCATGAAGTCGCCTACGGGCGGCGTCGGCATCGCTCCCGACGGCAGCGCGATTCTCAAGGCGCTCAACATGACGCTCGCGCTCTCGCTGTGCGTGTTCTTCTACGTGCAGTTCATGGCCTTCAAGAACCTCGGCCTCGGCGGGTATTTGAATCACCTGGCGGGCGAACCGAAAGGGGCGATCGGCTGGGCGCTCGTGCCGCTCATGCTCCCGATCCACTTGATGGGCGAACTCGCGCGGCCGCTCACGCTGGCCTTGCGTCTCTTCGGCAACATCACGAGCGAAGACAAACTCCTCGCGATCTTCGTGTGGATGGGCGTGGCGTTGCTCGCGTTCATGCACTCGCCGATCGGCCTGCCGTTGCAGTTCATCATGTACGTGCTCTTGCTCATCTTCAGCTTCGTGCAGGCGCTGGTGTTCTCGCTGCTCACGACCGTGTACTTCGCACTCACGTTCCCGCATCACGAAGAGCACGCCGAGGCGCACCACTAGGATCGAGACGCAGTTCGCTGTTCATGCACCACCACCGCTGCGCGTTCGCGCGAAGCGAGGTCGTACACGCCGGTCAGCAGCCAGGTGAACCGGCGTTGGGATACACGCAGGAAAACCTTCAGACGTAGGAGGACGGGAATGGACTTCAAGGCGGCGTTGGGCCTCGGCCTGCCCCTCGGAATCGGTCTTGCGGCAATCGGCTCGGGCTTCGGTCTCGGCCAGGCGGTCGGCGGCGCGATGGAAGCGATCGGTCGTCAGCCGGAGGCCGCGGGCAAGATCCAGACGAACATGATCATCGGTGCCGCACTCATCGAGGCGCTCACGATCTACGCGCTGGTCTTCGGCATCCTCTTGATGGGCAAGATCGGCTAGCACGGACGCGCGCTCGTCTCACCGCACGTGAGACGAGCGCCGCCGTGAGCGAAAGGCGACGGAATGTACGGACTGGATCTCAAGCTGATCCTGACCAACGCGCTGGGCTTTCTGCTGCTCGTGTTCGTGCTGCGGAAGCTGGCGTGGAACAACGTGCTCGGCGCGATCGATGCGCGGCGCGACGCGATCAAGAAAGAGATCGACGCGGCGCACGCGCTGCGCGCGGAAGCGGAGGCGCTGCGCGCGAGCTACGACGACAAGCTGAAGTCGATCGACGCGGAGGCGCGCACGCGCATTCAAGCGGCCGTCACCGACGGCCAACGCATCGCGGCGGAGCTCAAAGAGCAGACGCAGCAGCAGATCGCCGTCATGAAGATCCAGGCACAAGAGCAGATCAAGAACGAAATGGCGAGCGCGCGCATCGAGTTGCGCGACCAGATCGTGCGCCTCACGATGATGGCGACCGAGAAGGTCATCAAAGAGTCGCTCGACAGCGAGCGGCACCGCAAGCTGGTCGGGGACTTTTTGAGCGAAGTGGACAACGTCCGTGCCTAGTCACTCCGTCGTCGCACGCCCGTACGCGACCGCGCTCTTCGAGGTCGCGCGCAGAGACGGCACAGCGGACGTCGTCGAAGGCGAACTGCGCGAGTTGCGTGCGCGCCTGGCGGCCGTGCCGGATTTGGTGCGCTTGCTGGCGTCGCCGCAGCTTTCCACGCGCGAGAAGCGCGACGTGGTGGATCGCACGCTCGCGCAGGGCGTATCCGAGCAGGTCGCGGATTTCCTGCGATTGCTCGTGGACAAGAAGCGCATTGCGTCGCTGGACGCCATCGCCGAGCACTACGTCGCGCTCTCGGAGAGGGCGCACGGCATCATGCGCGGCAGCGTGACGACGGCGGTGCCGCTCGCGCCCGCGGATCGCGATGCCATCGTGCAGAAGCTGCAAGCGCGCACGAAGAAAACGGTGATTCTCTCGGAACAGGTCACGCCGGAGCTCCTGGGCGGCGTGGTGGTGAAACTGCAGGACACGCTGCTCGATCACAGCGTGCGCCGGCGTCTCGACGAGGTGCGGCAGGCGTTGCTGAGTACTCGCGTTCACTCGTAGGTGAAGAGGAAAGAGATGGCTATCAGACCCGACGAAGTCAGTTCCGTCATCCAGCAGGAGCTCGAGAAGTACCGCTCGAAGCTCAAAATGGAGAGCGTGGGCACGGTTCTCCAGGTGGGAGACGGAATCGCGCGCGTGTGGGGACTCGAAGAAGTCATGGCCGGCGAACTGGTCACGTTCCCCGGCGACGTGCGCGGCATGGTGCTCAACCTGGAATCGGACAACGTGGGTGTGGCCGTGTTCGGTTCGGACCAGGGCATCAAGGAAGGTGACACCGTGCGCCGCACGAACCGCATCGCAGAGGTGCCCGTCGGCGAAGGGATGATCGGCCGCGTCGTGAACGCGATCGGGCAGCCGATCGACGGCAAGGGCCCCATCGCCACCACCGAAACGCGCTCCATCGAGTCGCGCGCGCCGGGCATCGTGGAACGGCAGCCGGTGGACCAGCCCGTGCAAACGGGGCTCAAGGCTGTGGACTCGATGATCCCCATCGGCCGCGGGCAGCGCGAACTGATCATCGGCGACCGGCAGACTGGGAAGACGGCTCTCGTCGTGGACGCGATCCTGAACCAAAAGGGCGGCGACATGATTTGCGTGTACGTCGCCATCGGACAGAAGGCGTCCACGGTCGCGCAGGTCGTGAAGACGCTCGAGGACGGCGGGGCGATGGACTACACGATCGTCGTCGTGGCCACCGCGACGGACCCCGCGCCGATGCAGTACATCGCCCCGTACGCGGGCTGCGCGATGGGCGAGTACTTCATGTACAAGGGCAGGCATGTGCTCTGCGTCTACGACGACCTTACCAAGCAGGCCGCGTCGTACCGCCAGCTCTCGTTGTTGCTCCGCCGTCCGCCGGGACGCGAGGCCTACCCGGGTGACGTGTTCTACTGCCACTCGCGGTTGCTCGAGCGCAGCGCGAAGCTTTCGAACG
>CAZEPH010000282.1:0-4240 GCA_964514075.1 uncultured bacterium
CGGCGCGACGCGGACGCCCGTCCGCGCGACATCCGCGACGTGCGCATCGAGCTGGCCGAGGTGGCCGCGGGCGGGGAGAAGGGCGCGGCGCGGCGCGAGGACTCGATCGCCGTGCTGCCGTTCGTCAACATGAGCGGCCCGGACGACGAGTACTTTGCCGACGGCGTCACCGGCGAGATCATGAACGCGCTCGTGCACGTGGAGGGGCTGCGCGTCGCCGCGCGCACGTCGTGCTTCGCGTTCAAGGGGCGCAGCGAAGACTCGCGCGCGATCGGCGAGAACCTGGACGTCGCCACCCTTCTCGAGGGGACGGTGCGCCGCGCCGGCACGCGCCTGCGCATTACCGCACAACTGGTGAACGCATCCGACGGCTACCAGCTCTGGTCGGAACGGTACGATCGGGAGATGACGGACGTCTTCGCGGTCCAGGACGAGATCGCCGCCGCCATCGCCACGCGCTTGCGCGGCGCGTTGCAGGCGGATGCGGGGCGCGCGCGTCGCGGGACCAACAACCTCGAAGCGTACGAGCTTCTCGCGCGCGGGCGCGGCTTGCAGACGAAGCGGGGCCGCTTCATGGCGCAGGCGGTCGCCTGCTTCGAGCACGCGATCGCCCTCGATCCGAACTACGCCGACGCGCTCGCGCTCCTGGCGGACTCGTATCGGTTGATGGCCGTATTCGGTGCGAAGGCCCCACGCGACGTGATGCCCAAGGCGAAGGAACTCGCCGCGCGCGCGCTGGCCATCGATCCGGAATCCGTCGACGCGTTTGTGACTCTCGGCGCGGTGGCGGAGCAGTGGGAGTTCGACTATGCACGGTCCGACGAATGGTACGGTCGCGCGCTCGCTCTCGATCCGCGCAACGCGCAGGCGCGGTCGCAGCGGTGCTTGTGGCGCGTCGTTCGCGGCGTCATGCACGCCGACGAGGGCATCGCGGAAATGCGGCGCGCGGTGCAGGACGATCCGCTCAACGCGTGGGTGGGCGGCATGCACTCGTACATGCTGAGCATCGCGGACAGACACGAGGAGGCGATCGAAGAAGCAGATCGAGCGGTTGCTCTCGATCCCGATTCGTTCTTCCCCCACTGGAACCTCATGCGCCAGCATGCGTGGACCCGCGGATACGATCGCGCGCTGGCGGAGGCGCCGTCGCTCCTGGATGCGAGCGGTCGCCACTGCTGGGCGCTGGGACTCCTCGCGTGGACGCACGGGCGTGCCGGCGACACGGCACGCGCGCACGCCTGTTTCGACGAGATGGAAGCGCGGTCGCGTCATCAGTACGTGCAGGCCGCCTGGATCTCCATCGCCGCAGGGGCGGCACACGAACTCGATGCGGCGATGGAGTGGTTGGCGCGCGCCGTCGACGAGCGTGAGGCGGGTGCTCTCTGGGCCCGTGCGCTTCCGTTCTTCGCGCCGCATCGCACGCATGCGCGGTTTCCGCAGGTGACGCACGACATTTGGGTGGGAGGGAACGCGCGTCCGCTCGCTTCGTCCGGATCCTCGTCGGCCGCCGGGTCGACGATCGCGTCTACGGACGAACTGCGATGATCTCGATCACGGTCGGCGTTATCTGAAACGCGGTGGGCACGTCCGCAAACGTCTCGTACGCGGCGATGATCGCGTGCGCCCGCTCCTCACTCATGCGGCCCAACTCGACGAGCCGCCGCACGCCCGACGACACGAACGCCGTGGGCCACGCCCACACGTGATCCGCGCGACGCGCGATCTCCGCGAGCGGTGTGAGCGATCGCACCTCGAGTCCCAGTTCGGTGATCCAATGAGGCAGATGCAACCCGATGTCCGGTTCGCCCCCGCTCGCACGCCAACTCGCCATCACCTCCTCCACGAACTCCTCGTGTTCCGGGACGCGCGGCGACAGACACCACGCGCCGTAGTCCACGTACTCGTGTAACACCATCACGCCGCCGGAGCGCAGCCCGCGCGCCGCGCGTTCCAAGAGACGGCGGGGATGCGCGACGAACGAGTACACCCAGCGCGTCCACACACCGTCCGCCTCACAGGCCGGGAGGTCGTCCACGTCGAGGTCGAGGTGAACGGGCGTGATGTGGGACAGGCCGAGTGCGGAGGCTCGTGCGCTGAGGCACTCGAGGAATCGCTGCGACCGATCGATCGCAAGGATCCGCCCCGTGGGACCGACGGCCTCCGCGAGATCGAGCGTCGCGTACCCTGGGCCGCACCCGACGTCCAGGATCGTCTGGCCGGCGCGGAATCCCGCGCGTCGCCACGCGGCCGCGGCGTGCGGGCGCCAGACGCTGTGTTGCAGACCGAGGCGCGCGATCTCCTCGTCGTGCGTTCCGAGAACGTAGCTCTTCTCCGTGGACATGGGCGCAGTGTACCGGTGCGGGACGTGCCCGTCATGTCAGTCGCGCGCGACTGCACCGCTTCACCACGCCCAGGGAGGCGCGGCGTAGGACAGACGCACGCCGCGCGTCGCCGCGGTCCCGCGGCCCACGAGCGCGAACGATGCCGTGAGCTCGATCTCACCGGCGCGCGGCGTACTCCACGCAAGAGACGGCTCGCCGCGGAGCGCGCTCCGCCCCGGCGTACGCACCGAGGCGGCGCGATCCTGGCCCCCGAGGAATCCGACCGCGCGGACGCGCGCACTCGTCCTACGTGCGAACGACCAGCCCGTCTCCACGTGCATCGTCCACTCGTCGCCGACGTCGATCGCCGGTGTGAAGCGCGTGCTCGTCGTGCGCGCACGGTATCCCGTTTCGACGAACGCGTAGGCGGCCACCGGCCAGAACGATCGCCCGATCGATGCAGCAGCTTCCACGTCCCACTGTCCGTCGCTCAGGCGCAGGCTCTGCGCGGACGCCGGAGAGCGTGCGGTCGGCGCCTTCACCCGCACGTCGACGCCCGTCGCGACGGGCCGCTCCGAGAATGACGCGTGCGCGCGGAACGTCACGTCGCCCAGACCGCTCGCGACGCGTTCCCCGACGCGATCCGTGTAACGCGCGCGCACCACGTCCAGCGTTGCGCCGATGCTGACGGCGCGCGACAGCCCCACGTCCGCCGATGCGCTCAGCGCATCCTGCCGCCACGAGCCGCCCAGGGTCGTATCGAACGGCACGCGCGCGCCCGGCCGGCACGCAGTCGCGCCCGTTGCGCAGAAGCGCTCGTCGGCGGACTCCGTTCGCACCCCCACGCGCACCACGACGCGACGCTCGCCCGCCGCCACCCACGGCCCCGCGGCCGCGTGGGGCGCAGACGCGCACAGCAGAACGATCACGCTTGTCGCGCGACGGCATAGCCGCCTATAACTGGGCACGCCGTCCTCTCGTCGCGTTCACCGCCTGGGGGTTCCCATGAAGCGACCCACTATTCTGCTTGCGTGTGCCGTCGTCTCCCTGGTGCTGCCGTCGTTGGGTCGCTCGCAATACGGCGATCGTCAATCGCCGCCTCCGCCGGGCGGTCCGCGTCCGTCGCCCGACTCTCTCGCGGCGCTCAACGACTCGCTCATGAACGACGTGCTGCGTGCGATCGCCGGCCGCGAGACCGCGCCCGCCGAGAGCGTCTTCAAGGACATCAAGGTGCTGAAGGGCGTCCCCGCCGGCCGCGTCCCCCGGATCATGTCGATGGGATTCAGCCGCTCGCTCGGTGTGAGCTGTTTCGCATGCCACACGGATGACAAGAAGTGGGAAGCCGACGGGAAGGCCGAGAAGGAAACCGCGCGCCTGATGTGGAAGATGAGCAAGGCGATCAACGACAACTGGCTCACGCAGTCGAAGGAGTTGGAAGGTGCGAGCGTGAACTGCTTCACGTGCCATCGCGGACATCGCGATCCGGGGGCGGATATGAAGCGCGGGCCAGGTGGTCCGGCGCGTCCGGGCGGAGGTGGGGAGCGACACTAGCGACCGTTCAGCGACCAATCGTACGGCAAGTAGTCGACGCGCACGTCCTTCTTGTGGAGCGCCAAGCTCGCCGCGGGCTCCGCGTACTGCTCCAAGAACGCAGGCACGGAACCCGCGGCCTTTTCGAAATCGCTGCGAAACCAATCGAAGATCGCGGAGGCGTGGAACGTCCGGCTCGCGGCGTCGTAGCGATTCCGTGCCGGATCGGTGACGAACGCGCGTGCGGCCTGCTCCAGTTGCGTCTGCAGTGAGTCCGCGCGATACGGCGTCGATCGCAGAGCGGGACAGCTCACCGACGCGCAGACGATCGCGAAGTGAATGCGCGCGTCGCGCAATCTCTCGCGCAACACCGAGTGCTCGACGTCGTC
>CAZEPH010000283.1:0-4229 GCA_964514075.1 uncultured bacterium
CCCACACGGCGAGCGGAGGCAGAAGGACCGTCATCGCGTAGAGCCATAGGCGGCGGGTCACTTCGCGCCTCCCTTCTGCGAGTAGGCGACGAGTTGCATCGTCGCGCGCACCGAACCTCTGTCGCCGGCGGGCGTGTCGCTCTTGGCCGACTTTCCGCCCTGCGACTTGTCATCGCCCGAGAGAGTCATCTTCGGGATCACGAGCAGTCGCTGGCAGCTGGCGATCTTCTCGAGGAACATCGCGACGTCGCTATAGCGACCGCTCACGTCCAAGGACGCCGGAAAGATGATGTAGCTATCCGTGTTGCGCGACGGCTGCGGGCGCATCGCGGTGATCACCACGTTCGCCTCTTGCGCGGCGACGCTCACCTCGCGCAGCACTTCATCCGGCGGCGACGTGAGCGGCACGACCGCGCGCTCCACCGCCCAACGCGTCGTGAGCGAGGCGACCTGCGCTTCGAGGCGCGGGCGTTCCCGCACCGCGGCGCGGTCCTTCACGAGCTCGCGTTCGAGCTTGTCGGACGTCTCGCGCAACTCGGCGAGAACGGCGCGGCGGCTCGGATAGCAGAACGGCAGATACGTCGTGCCGAGATATCCGTAGACCACGGTCGCGCCGGCCAGGCCGAGGAGAATGTACATTTGAACGCGCGGGTTACGCAGATTCATGGCTCACTCCACCAGCCTGCACTGCACCACGAAACGCGTGACCGCCGTTTCGTCGATCTTGCCGGCCTCTGCCACCACCAGGTTCGCATGGTGGAAGACCTCGATGGAATCCAACCGCGCGACCAGATCCGCCACGGTCAGAGGACTCAGCGCAACGCCTTCGATGCGCACGTTTTGCGAATCGCCGAACGTCGCGGCCGTCAGCCACAGACGCTCCGGAAGCGCGTACGGCAAGGACGCAATTTGATTCGCGGCCCGGCGACGGTTCTTGGAGAGAGCCTCCACGACCTTCAACCGGTGGGTGAGATCCGATTGCTGCGCACGCAGTTTGTTCACCAGTTCCACCTGCGGTGCGAGGCGTGCCTTTTCGGCCGTGAGGTCGCCGACGCGGGTACGCTCCGCGCGAATACCGCGCTCTTGATGCAGACCCAGCGCAACGACGCTCGCGATGACCGCGATCGAGATCCCCATCGGCAGCAACCGGCCAACCTCGATGCGCGGCAGTCGCCGCTCGCGCGCGCGGTCGCCGCCGGGCAAGAGGTTGATGCGCAGTGCAGCGGACATCACCGTCGACATGTGGCTCTCCCGTCCCTATGCCGCATCGCGCAACGCGAGACCGACGCCCACCGCGAGCAACGGCGCCACGCGCGCAAGATCCATGGTCCCGGCCACGCTCGATGCATCGATGCCGTCCAGCGGATCGAGCACGTGCACCGGTAGCCGGTGTCGTGTGGTGAGAAAGCGGACGAGAGTGGGAACGCACGCCCCGCCTCCGCACAGCACGAGCCGCGACACCGCGGCCCCCTCGTCCGCGCCACGCACGTCGAGGTACGTCAGCGCCCGTTCGATCGCAATCGACAGTTCTTCCGTCGCATTCGCCACGGCGCTTTCCAGCTCGTCAGACGGGTTCGGCGCCACCAGGGCCGTCTCGATCTCCTCGCGCGACGCCGGGAAGTGCTTCAGCGCTGCGTCGACGAGTCGTCCCGTTCCGAAGGAGATGTGGCTCGACACCGCCGGCGCGTGATCGCGCACGACGATGATGTTCGTGAATTCTGCGCCGATGTCGACGATCGCATCGCACCCGTTGCCCTCGCGCGAAACCGCCGCGAGCACGGCGTTCTGCGCGGCGAAGGCATCCACATCCACGATCGTCGGCGACAACCCTGCCTCACGGACCATGTTCGCCAGGTTGTCGATGCCTTCTTTCTTCGCCGCCACGATCAGCACGTTCTGCTTCCGCGCGGCCTCGTCGACCGAGAGCACCTGGTAGTCCAAGTACACTTCGTTCAGGTCGAACGGGATGTGCTGCTCCGCTTCCCACTGCACCGCATGCGGCATCTCGGCGTCGGGAACGCGATCCATGGTGATCGTCTTGACGATGATCGCGCGGCCGCTCACGGCCGTGGCGACGCGACGCGTCGGCAGCGCATGCCGGTTGGCGAGCTCGCGTATCGTGCTGATCACCGCGACCGGATCGACGACTTCCCCGTCCGAGACGGCGTCCGGCGGCAGGGCCGCGGTCGCCACAACTTCCAGCTTCGCCCCGTTCGGACCTTTCTTGAGGGCGACGAGCTTGATCATCCGCGACCCGATGTCGAGTCCGACGACGGACTGCTCGCGCGTGGCCCGCAGGATCCCGAGGCGCGGGCGCGCGGCCGGACGCGTCGTCTTGGCGCCCGCCGGAGCTGGCGTGCGCCGCAATTTCTTGAGCATGTGTGTCAGATCTCCCGCCACGCGGCGATGCGGAACGGTCCGAGCGCGTTGATCTTGTTGATCGCGCCGCTGGAATACATCAAGTCGGCTTGGCCGCTGAACGTATCTTCGTAGGCCATGCCGTTACTCGCCATCATTCCGCCCCAGACGTGAATCCCCGCCCCCCCACCCGTGAGCGTGACGCTGCCCAGGCAGATGATGGCGCCGTACCACGTGAATTGCCCGGAGATAACCAGGTCGTTCTGCACGAGCAGGACCCCGCCTCCGGTGGCATCCCCGGACAAGTGCAAATTGCCCGTGACCTCGATCACGTGATACTCGGTGTCGTTTCCCCAACCCGAAGTGTCCGGGTTGTAGGTGTCCCCCTGATAGGTAATATCGGCATATGCGGCGTAAGCATTGAAGTACCCCAGCATGTCGAGGTCGTACGGCGACTGCGCCACGCTCGGCGAGCTGCCCGTGCCGAGGACGTTGTTCGTCTGCTGCGCGTGGAATCCGTCCGTGATTTGCGCCGGGTCGCCCGTCGTCGCGATGCCGTACACGCTGGGATTCCCCGGAATGGAGTCGCCCGTCGCGACATCGTGGTCGTACCCGTCGATCTTGAATTGTGTGCCGTTGAAGGTGAGGTCCGTCGTCTCCGTGTAGAGCACCGACGGAATCACCGGGAACGGCACGTGTTCCGCCGCCACCTCCACGACCTTCGTCGCCGTGCCCTGTCGCCCCGAGGCCGTGACAAGGAAGACCGGTGCGCCGCGAACGGTGTTCTCCGAGTCCGGGGTCATCGGATTGTTGTCGCCGTCGCCGTAATAGACGATTTGCCCGCCGGGGTTCTTCTTGTACGTGACGCGCACCCAGTCATATGCAAGTTGCGCATCGCCCGGTTGAACGGTCAGCACCTCCGGCCATGTCTCGTTCGCCTCGTCGATCGTTCCGTCGGCGTTGTTGTCCAATCCGTCGGAAGCGAGCGACGCGCGAAACGCGTCCATCGTCGAATTGCCGTTGGCGAGAACCACGTATCGGCCCCATCCGACCGACGGCGTCGCGACCTCCGCGATCGAGTTCACGCCGGCCGACGAGCCGAGGCGCCCCAGCGCTTCGTGAATGCCGGCCTCCGCGACATACATCGACTGCGTGGATCTCTTGTCATGCCCTGCGATCTGCGACTCTGACGTCGCGATCAGCATGTACGTCGTGATCAGGATCGTGAGACCCAGAAGGATCGCGAGCGTCGCGAGGAGCGCGTTGCCGCGCGCGTCACTGCTGGAGCGTGGCCACATAGGGATTCAGGTAGATGTCGATCTCCCCGGCCGTCGTGCTGATGCCCACGCCGGCCACGATGTCGTTGAGCTGATCCTCCGACGGATTCGTCACGGAGCACTCCAGTTTCCCGATCGCAACGGCATTCACTTGCCCCCCGGTGACCGCGTCCGACCAATTCGGATAGTCCGGCAGCACGTTGCCGTCCGTCCCGGCGGCATCCACCCACCACGCTTCCACCGACTGCTGCGAGTTGCCCGCCACGATGTCGGGCGAGTCGTTGCCGTAGTCCAAGGCACCGACGGCCACACACAACACAGGGCCGTGTGCGGGAGCCGTGTCTGTCTTCTCGAGAGTCCCGCCGGTGTTCCGCCAAAACTCGATGTTGCCGGTCGTGTTGCCCGTCTTCGTCCCGATGACGATGTCCGCGTCCCCGTCTTGATCGAGGTCGCCGGCTGCCATCGCATACACACTCGCGTTCGTGTTGTACGTCACGCGATCGAGGTATCGGTCCTCGTGCTCAGGATCTCGCAACCACACGTTGATGTATCCTGCGGTGTTGTTCTTGACGCACCCCGCCACGATGTCGAGAT
>CAZEPH010000284.1:0-4224 GCA_964514075.1 uncultured bacterium
GGACACGTGAGGCGCAACGCGCGCCCGTCGGAGATCGCCACGAACACGTTGCGGTCGAACCAACCGCGATTGGGGTGCGCGGCGGCGGGATAGCGGCGCGGGAACACGAGTTGCACGCGCTCGCCGAGCGGCACGCCTGCGAGCGAGGCGAGCATGGTGCGCGCGATCTGCGCGTGGCGCAGCGACGACTGCGCGTGAATGTCGAACCCGCCGAGCCGCGCGGTTTCCGTGCGCTGCAGCGTCCACGTACTCCCCGCGATGCACACCGCGCACGCGAACACGGCGACCGCGGGCGCGACGCGCGCGCGGTCGGCCGCCCACGCGACCGCCACGGCCGCGCCCGCGAGCGGCGCGTACAGGTAGTAGAGCATGAACATGCTGTTGGTCGTGGTGAACGGCCCGATGGCCAGCGTGAACCACACGGCGCCGAACGCGACGGGCGCGCGGAACCGCCGCGCGCGCACCGCAAGCACGCCAAGCACGATGACAGCCGCGACGACCACGCCCCACGCCGGGCGCGGCGCGTTGTGGTAAGCGTCCACGCGCACGCCGAACACGTCGAGGGCGCCCGTGATGTATCCGCCGAATGCGTGTATCGCATCCGCGGGCGACGCGGCGCGATACAAATGTCCCCACACTTGCTGGTTCAAACCACCCGCGGCGGAGACGAACGCCAACCACGCCGCGCCGATCGCGCAGTGCGCGGCGAGCCACCATCGACTGGGCGGCGAGCCGGACGCGCGCGGCAACAGGGCGAAGGCCGGGGCGAGCAGGACGACGGACTCCTTGCACGCGAGTGCGCATGCGAAGAGCGCCGCGCTCAGCGCCACGCGTTCATCCATCCACGCGAGTGCGGCGAGAATCACGAAGGCCGTCGCCGGGGCTTCCGCGGCGGTGACGACGCTGTAGAGAACGTACGCGTGCGTCGAAGACGCCGCGAACGCCGCCGCCGCGGCGCCGGCGATCCACGCCTGCGCTCCCAGCCGCCGCGCGAACACGTAGACAAGCGTTGCGGTCAGCGCATGCGCGAGCAGCATGCACGCGTGATAGGGCAGGGGATGCGGCCCCGCGACGGACCACATCGCGCGCACCGCGCTCGCGGAGAGCGCGCGCCAGGGCGAGCCCACGCCGCCCGCTTGCCAGTAGTCGTCCTGATGCAAGGCGATGCCCAGCGTTCCACCCCACATCGCGGCGACGACGACGCACGCAAGCGCGGTTCCGGCGACGCACTCACGCCGTGTCACGGCCGTGATCGCAGGTGCCGGATCCGCCCTCTGCGCGCGCCTTCTCGCTGCCATCTCGCCGCACTCCTCCGCCGACAGACACTCCGCCCCGTGCGTATACTCATACCGCGTCGGACCTCACGTTGGGGAGGTGTCATGCGTGGAATGCTCGCAGTCCTTATGTCCTGCCTCGGTGCGTCGAGCGCGGTCGCCGCGCCGCTCTCCGCCACACCTGCGTGGCAGATACAAACCGACCAGGACTACTCCAGCTACGGGTACGGCGTCGCCACTGCCGGCGACGTGAACGGCGACGGCTTCAGCGACTGCATCGTGGGCGCTCCGTTCTACGACAACGGCGAAGCGGACGAGGGACGCGCGTACCTGTATCTCGGTTCGGCGACCGGCCTCGCTCCCTCGCCCGCGTGGACCTACGAAAGCAATCAAGCGAACGCGCGGCTCGGTCGCGCCGTCGCGTCGGCGGGCGACGTGAACGCGGATGGATACGACGACGTGCTGGTCGGCGCGCTCTTGCAAGGGAGCGACAGTGGAGGACGCGTGTCGGTGTTCCTCGGGTCGGCATCCGGGTTGCCCGCTTCGCCCTCGCTCGTCCTGGCGGGCGGACAAGCGTTCACGAACTTCGGCGTGTCGGTCGCCCCTGCGGGTGATGTCAACGGCGACGGCTTCGCCGACGTGATCATCGGAGCCGACACGTGGGACGTCACGCCGTTCGGCAATCAGGGAGCGGCGTTCATCTACGCCGGCTCGGCGAGCGGATTGGCGCCCGCGCCCGCGTGGTCGACCTTCGGCGACCAAGCAGCGTGCAACTACGGCATCTCCGTGGCCTCCGCAATGGACGTCAACGCGGACGGATTCGACGACGTGCTCGTCGGCGCAGAGTTGTACGACAACGGCGACACGGACGAGGGCCGCGCGTACCTGTTCCTCGGGAGTGCGTCCGGTGTGTCGACGACCGCCGCCTGGATCACGGAGAGCAATCAAGCGGCTCAATTCGGCGAAGGCGTGGCGTACGGCGTGTGCGTCGCCGGGGTGGGCGATGTCAACGGTGACGGATATGCGGACGTCGGCGTCGGCGCGCATCACTACAACTCGCCGACCGTCTCGCTCGCCGGCCGTGCGTGGATCTATCACGGTGGCCCCGGAGGGTTGCCGCAGACCGCCGCGTGGATCGCCGACGGTGATCGCTACGGCGTGCACTTCGGTCACTCCCTGGCGCCCGCCGGGGATCTCAATGGCGACGGCTACGCGGACGTCGCCATCGGTGCGTTTGCGGAATACAACCCGGAGAGCCTCGAAGGACGCGTCTCGGTGTGGCTCGGATCGGCGGCGGGTTTGTCGGCGCCGCTCGCGCCGGCCTGGAGCGCGGAAAGCAACATCGCCTTGCAGGGACTCGGTGGCTCCGTCGCGGCAGCAGGCGATGTCAACGGCGACGGATACGGCGATCTGATCGCCGGCGCGACAGGTCACGAAGACGGCGTGTGCTTGCGCGGACGCGCATATGCCTGGCACGGCGTGCCCGCGACGCTGTCCACGAGCGCCGCATGGACCGTCACGAGCGACCAGGATTCCTCGAGCTTTGCATTCGCCGTGGCGCGTGCCGGCGATGTCAACGGCGACGGGTACGACGACGTGATCGTGGGTGCGCGCTACTTCAACAACGGGCAGCCGGACGCAGGACGCGCGTCCGTGTATCTCGGTTCGGCGAACGGTCTCTCCTTCACACCCGTGTGGACGGCCGAAGGGAATATCGCCTTTGCCTATTTCGGTCACGCGGTCGCGGGAGCCGGAGATGTCAACGGCGACGGCTATGCCGATGTTCTCGTCGGCGCACAAGGGTGGTACGACGACGGGCAAACAAACGAAGGTGGCGCGTTTCTCTATCTCGGATCGCCGTCGGGACTGGCGGCGACGCCGTCATGGGTCGGCGAAGGACAGCAAACCGGCGCGCGCTACGGATCCTCCGTGGCGGGTGCAGGCGATGTCAACGGCGACGGGTACGCCGACGTCATCGTGGGCGCGCGTCTCTACGACAACGGACAGTTCGACGAAGGGCGCGCATTTCTGTACCTCGGTTCGGCGGGCGGTCTCACGCCCGCGTCGTCCTGGAGTGCGGAGGGCGATCAAACGGGTGCGTTCTACGGTCACGCCGTCGCGTCGGCCGGCGATGTCAACGCGGACGGATTCTCCGATGTTCTCGTAAGCGCGGATTACTACGACAACGGCGAGACGGACGAAGGGCGCGCCTTCCTCTACCTCGGCTCGGCGAGCGGGCTCTCGCTCACACCCGCGTGGACCGCGGAAGGGAACCAGCCGCCGATCCCCAGCGGGGAAGGCACGAACTTCGGCACGTCACTCGCGAGCGCGGGCGACGTGAATGGCGATGGCTACTCCGATGTGGTCGTCGGTGCACACCACTACTCCACGAACCCCGCGCTCTGGCCGATCGCCGGCCGTGCATTGTTGTATCTCGGCTCCGCGAGCGGGATCGGCGCTGCGCCGGCGTGGACCGTCGATGCGTTTCAATGGGGCGCACACCTCGGGCAGTCCGTCTCCACGGCGGGCGATGTCAATGGCGACGGATACAGTGATGTCGTCATCGGCGCGATCGAATGGACGAACGGAGAAATCGGTGAAGGCGCCGCATATACATTCCACGGATCGCCCGCGGGGCTCTCCGCGACCGCCGAGTGGACAATGGAGGGCGGCGCACCGGGCGCGGGGCTCGGTGGCTCGGTGAGTGGCGGCTGCGATGTCAACGGCGACGGCTTCGGCGACGTGGTCCTTGGCGCGAGCGGATACGAGGACGGTTACGCGCTGCGCGGCCGCGTGCAGATGCACTACGGTGGCGGTGGCGACGGTCTGGATCGCCTTCCGCGTGCCGCGCGTGCGGACGACGCCGCGCCGATCGCGCCGCTGGGCGCGTCCGACTCGCCGACGGCGTTTCGCCTCCGACCGTGGCCGACGGCTCGACCAAGCTCGTGCT
>CAZEPH010000285.1:0-4203 GCA_964514075.1 uncultured bacterium
TTCACGATTGCGCCGCCGGTCAGCGGTTCGTGGACCGTGAGCGGAACGCGCGCCACATTCGTGCCGGCGTCGCCGTGGACCGCGAACGTGACGTACCAATGGTCCCTCGCGGCGTCGCTCGCGGGGAGCGATGGGGCTTCGTTGTCCGCGGCGTTTGCGTCGTCCTTCCGCACGACGCCGTCTGCAACGGGCATCACGGTGCCGCCCGGATACACGGCGGACCGAATCGCGCGTCAGGGTCTCACGGCGCCGGAAGGACTGCTCTCGGCCGCGTGGCTCATCGAGTCCCCGGTGCTCGTCGCGGACACGGGACGCGACAGAGTGTTCACGCTCACGCCGGGTGCGGATCTCGGACATTGGCTGGGGGATTCGCGCTGGACCAAACCCGAAGGCCTCGCACTCGCGGCGGACGGGCGGCTCGCCGTGATCGACGAGCAAGGCGTCTTCCTTGTGGACGCGCGCCGCATGACGACGCAACTCTCCGGCCCATCGAGCGCGGCGGCGGCGGGTGCAGGTGCGTGGGGCGGGACCGCGTACGGCAACGCGCTCTACCTGTGCGATCCGAGCGGGGACCGTATCGTGCGCGTCGAGTCCAACGGATCGCTCACCACGTTCGCGAGCGGCGTGAAGGGCGGCGAAGGAATCGCGTTCGGCCCCGGCGGCGCATGGGGAACCGACATGTACGTCGCCGATGCGAACCTCACGTCGCTCGGTAGCAGCGCTGACGGCCTCGGGCGCATCGTCCGCGTAGCGCCGAACGGCGCCGTTACCACGTTCGTGCAGAACGCGACGCTCCTCGCCGGCGTGTCCGCGCTCGTCTTCGACGCGACGGGGCTCTTCGGCGGCGGTCTTTTGGCGGCCGACATTCTCGGCGAGAAGATCTACACGATCGCGCCCGACGGAACTCTCACGGAGTTTGCGAGCGGCTTCAACAACCTGAGTGGATCGCACTGCCTCGCCTTCGGTGGAGACGGAGCGTTGTATGCGGCCGATCCCGGGAGCGGTCAGCCGTTCTCCAACTCACACGGCACGCAACCGCCGCAGGTGATTCGGATCGCGAGCGAGAGCGCGGCCGTCGGCGCTCCGGAAGGAAGCACTCCCCCGCATGCGCCGCAGGTGTTCGCGAGGACTCCGTCGCGCGCGGAGCAGGCAGTCGTCCTCCGCGTGTCGCTTGCGCGCGAGAGCCGGGTGCATGTGAACGTGTACGAACCGACAGGCCGATACGTGTGCGGGATCGATGCGGGCACTCTCCCGGCGGGATCGCACTCGATACGGTGGGACGCGCGCGCCGCGGATGGTCGCAACGTAGGGCCTGGGCTCTACCTGGCCGTCGTGCACGCCGGCGGCGCACGCGTCACGCAGCGTTTGATGCTCGTGCGATGAGCGGACGCGCTTGTCGCACGTCCGCCCCGCGCGAGTACTGCAGGAAGAGCGCATTCAACCCGAAGCCGCCGACGGCTCCGATGATCTGATTCGTGGTCGTCGGGTTCTTCCCTCCCAGGAGGCCACCGAGAATTCCGATGCCCGCCTGCGCGAGATACGTCTTCGACGCCTGGTTCGTCGGATGGCGGAGCGCGACGTGCGCGATCTCGTGGGCCAGAACGCCCGCGAGCTCTCCTTCGCTCCGCACGGATTCCACGAGACCACGATTGACGTAAATGAACCCGCCCGGAAGAGCGAACGCGTTGACCCCGGAGACATTCACGACCTTGAACTGGTACGCGAACTGCGTTCCGGGAGTCCGCGCCACCAGCCGCGCCCCGAGGTCGGTGACGTACCGAGAAACAGCCAGAGCGGACGCCTGTCTGCCCCGACGCCGCAGCGACCGTGAGCAGACAGGCCACGAATGCGCTGCCGAAACCGAGACTGCGAGAGGCCCTCATGTTAGCTCCCCGACGCCTGACGTCTCGCGTCCTCTTGCAACGCCGCGCTCGCGTAGATCGCGATCTCGACACGACGATTCTGCTGGCGGCCTGATTCCGTCGAGTTCGATGCAATCGATTCGCGCTCGCCGAGACCGGCGGTCGCGATGTGCGTGGAGACCCCGCGTGAGGTCAGGTACCGGGCGGCCGCTTGCGCGCGCCGCTCGGACAGTCCTTGGTTGTAGTCGGCGCCGCCGACGGCGTCGGTGTGACCGACGATCAGCAAGTTCGAGTCGTTGTACCGATTCAGGTTCTGCGCCAGCTCGTCCAAGTTGTTCGCCGCTTCATTGCGAACGACATCGGAGTCGAAGTCGAATAGGAGTCCGGAGGGGAAGGTGACCGCAATTCCCTCGCCGACGCGCTGGACGGTCGCACCCGGAACCGTCTGCTCGATCTCCTTCGCACGTTTGTCCAACTGGTGACCGATAAGCGCTCCAGCTGCACCGCCGACCACAGCTCCGATGATGGCGCCGCGAGCCGTCGAGCCGGTTTGACTGCCGATGACGCCGTCGACCACGCCACCGCCCGCGGCACCAATGACCGCGCCGTTGGTTGTCTTGCTAAATGACACACACCCTGACGCTCCGACCACGAGCAGCGCAGCAAGGTACGTCGTGCAGACCGTCAGATCCAGTCCTCGCACGACCGCCCGAGTCGCATCATCTGATAGGTCCTGTGCTCAAGGGGCTCCACGTGCCGCGCGACTCTCCGCAGCGCTGCGCACGACTCCCCGCGTTACTCGCTGCGCAGCGCCTCGATCGGGTCGAGCCGGGCCGCGCGCAACGCCGGCAACAGGTCGAAAGCGATCCCGACGGCCGAGCAGAACCAAGGCCGACAACGGCCCATCGTTAACAGGTAGAGCGCGCGTGCGGCCGTCGGCGCACCGGAAGGAGGCACTTCACCGCATGCGCCGCAGGTGTTCGCGAGGAGGGCTCTACCTGGCCGTCGTGCACATCGGTGACGTACACGTCGCGCAGCGCGTGATCCTCGTGCCGTGAGCATGTTCTGTCGTCGCGCGGCACCGCACGCTCGCCAGGGAAGCCGTTGGAACGGGGGCGGTTGTAAACCGTCACACGCCGTGGGATATTGCCTCCCGCGTCCTGGGACGATTCTCGAGACCCGGGCATGCGACCGTTGAAGACGGTGTACGACAACGGCAACCGCCATAAGCAAACGCTGCGATGAGAGTGGATCCGCATCTCGGAAACGTCTGTCTCTCAGACATCCTAGGACGAGCGTGGTCTTCTCCGATGGACGCGGGCGACTCGAGAAGTCGGGGTGACATGCACGCCGACCGTATTCTCCGAAGGTCGGCATGTTCGCTGAGTTTTCGATCGCATGATTCCCACCCGCGGGGTCCGGCACCGTTGAGTGCTTGCCTCGTCAACCCCTTAGGAGACCGAACGTGCGCACGACGAACCGTTCCCTTCTGGCGTGGTGCTTCCTCTGCGCGGCCGCGCTGTGGCTGTTGCTGTCTCCCGTCCCCGCATTGGCCTGCGAGGCCTGCAACAACCTGCTGGGCGCGCGGCTGCTGGGAGGAGAGCATCCATCGGCCCACGCCGACGAGCTCATTCGACTCGTGAAGAACTCGGGATGGAGCGGCGCCGATGACCTGCTGGCTTTCGCCACCGGGAGGCCCGCACCGGCGGACGCGCCAGAGATCCCCAGCGGCACCGCCCTGCCGCCGGCCGCGCCCGACACTCCCGACGGCGGCGCACCGCCAGCCCCGCCCTCGTTCCCCGAGGTCATCGCGCGCGACGCGAAGCTGAGGATGTGGCAAACCAGCTACGTGACCCCAGGCACCACGCCCGACAAGAGGTTCCGCCTCGAGATGAGAGAGGGCGACGTGTTCATCGGAAACGGAGTGGTCTACAGCGGCTTCACGGTCAACGGCACCATCCCCGGTCCAACACTGGTCGCCGAGGAAGGAGACGTGATCGAGATGACGGTCGTCAACAACGGCGACTACCCGCACGGCGTTTCGATTCACGCCGCTTACACGCAGACCTCCAAGTACTTCGGAAAGATCCCCTCGGGAGAGAGCCGGAGCCTGCTGTTTCGGGTCAACCATCCCGGCGTCTACATGTACCACTGCGCTCCGGGCGGACACGCAATCCCGATGCACACTCTGCTGGGCCAGTACGGGATGCTGGTCGTCAAACCGAAGACCGTGAAGTTCAAGGCCGAGGAGATCATCGGCCATCCGCCCGACGTCGAGCTCTACCTTGTGCAGCACGAGCTGTACACCAGCGGTAAGGAAGCCGTCGAGGGACACGCGGCC
>CAZEPH010000286.1:0-4201 GCA_964514075.1 uncultured bacterium
CTCACGTTCCCGCTCATGTACGGCTTCGACGAGCGCTACGTGCTGCCGCTCTCGCACGACGAGGTCGTGCACTTGAAGAAGTCGCTGCTCTCGAAGATGTCCGGGGCGGATGACGCACAGCGGTTGGCGCTGCTCCGAGCGGTGTACGCGTTCATGTATATGCGCCCCGGTAAGAAGCTGCTCTTCATGGGCGCGGAGTTGGGGCAGCGTTTTGAGTGGAACCACGACGCACAGCTCGAGTGGGGGCTCTTGCACGATCCGCCGCACCGCGCGTTGCAGCACCTGGTACGCGATCTCAACTCGCTGTACGCGCGCATGCCGGCTCTGCACCAGTTCGATCACGCGCGCGAGGGCTTCGACTGGATCGATTGCTCCGACGACGCGCGCTCCGTCGTGTCGTTCCTGCGCCGCGCCCGCAAGCGGTCCGATGTGGTGCTCGTGGCGGCGAACTTCTCGGCGGAGGCGCGGCGCGCGTACACGATCGGGGCTCCCGGCCCCGGGCGCTACATCGTCCTGCTCAATACGGATGCGAAGCGGTATGCCGGCGCAGGCCTCGGCCCGTCGGGTACGTGCATCGCGCGGCCCCGCCCCGCGCAAGGGCAGCCGTGCTCGATGCACATCACGCTGCCGCCGCTCAGCGTTGTCGTGATGAAGCCGATGATTCCGCCACCGGCCTGATCGTGCGCCGCGCCGCCCCGGCTAACCTCTGAGCACCGCCCTCACCGGTGAGCCGTCCAGGTCCATGAGCCGCAGTGGCAGCGCGATCAACTCGTAGTCTCCCGGCTCCGCACGCGAGAGATCCAACCCCTCCAGCACGCAGACGCCGCGCGCGAAGAACGTGCGATGCGCTGCCAACTCCTTGCTCTCACCGAAATCCACCGACGGCGTATCGATGCCCACCAGCCGCACGCCGCGCGCCGCGAGAAACTCCGCCGACTCCTTCGTGAAGTGCGCAAACGTCGAGGGGAAGACGCGCGGGTCCTGCCCGTCGTGCGTGCGGAACAGCGCGCGCTCCACGCCGTCCAGGCCCAGAGCGCCGACATCCTCGATGGTGATCGGCGCAACGCCCGGCCTCCAGAACACCCTGCAGGGGCCGATACACAAATCGAGAGGTACGTCGCCCACCGACACCGTGCCGCCCGGTTCGCGCTCGTCCAGGACATGCGACGGCGCATCCATGTGCGCTCCGGTGTGCGGGCTCATCGAGATGCAGGACACGTTGCACGAGTCGCCGCGCGAGCGGTGCATAGTCCACTGCACGCGCAGCGGCTCGTCTCCGGGAAAGACGGCCGATCGCTCCGTGAGCGGAGGACTGATGTCGATGACGCGCACGCGTGTTCTCCAGTTCGATCCGGTGGTCCAACCCGACCGCGATGCGAACGGCCGGCGCAAGGAGGACGGGAGCATGTCGCAGGTGGACACAGGATTCAACTCCTCCGACGCGCCGTGTCCGGAGCCGGCGCCGACACGCGAGTGGGCCACGTTGCGTCGCTGCGGAAAGTGCGGCGCGCGTCACGCGTCCAGGGATACGCCCTCCGGGAGCGAGCCGCATGGTCTCTACTTCGATGAATTCGAGCCGGGCCAGCTCTTCGAGAGCCGCACGCGCACGATCGGCGAGGCGGACATCGCCGCGTTCGCGGAGTTGACCGGCGACCGGAACGCGCTGCACGTCGACGAGGACTTCGCGCGCGCGTCGCGCTACGGCGGTCGCATCGCGCACGGGCTATGCACGCTGTCGTTCTCGACGGGGCTTTTCAGCGCGATGGGCATCATCGAGAAGACGGCCGAGGCGTTTCTCTCCAACGAGACACACTTTCACGAGGCTGTGCGCATCGGCGACACGATTCGCTCGGTGACGCGCGTCGTCAAGAAGAAGGACCTCCCGCGACAGGAGATCGGCATCGTGTCGTTCGAGACGGTGACCTACAACCAGGCGGGACGCGTCGTGCAGCGCGGGACGTGGAACGCGGCGATCCGCAAAGAGAGCGCGGCGCTCACCGCGCCGCTCGATGACGTGGAGAACGACACAACCGCGGAAGCCGCCTAGGGGGACGACGTGCCTCGATCCCCCGGGGGAGCGGGACGCGGAGTTCAGTGCGCCGCGGTCAATCCCGCCGCAACCGCCTTTCCCCGAACACCCACACCGCCACCATCGTGAGCAGCGCCGTCGTCCCGGCAAACCACGCGAGGTCCCAGTGCAGCGCCCGGATCCCGGCGCCGTCCAGCATCACGCGACGCAGCGCCGTCAGCATGTGCGACCACGGAAGCAGCTCGCGCATCCCGATCGCACGTCCCGCGATGTGCACCGTCGGACCGGCGCTGATCGGGAAAAACGCGCCGACGTAAAACGACAGCGGAATCGTGACGAACGTGGAGAGCGACGACGCCTGCCGCTCGTTGCGCGCGAAGGACGACACGAGATACGCGGAGCCAAACGTCGCGCATGCGGTGAACCCGCCAAGGAGAATCGTGAGCGGCCAGCTCCCGTGCATGCGGAATCCGAAGAGATACGCGACGCCGATCAAGAAGAGCGTTTGCACGCCGCCGATCACCATCCACGGCAGCAAGCGCCCGAGGTTGTAGTCGAGCGACGACATGTGCGTGAGGCGCAGCCGGTCGAGCAGGCCGTTGGCCACATCGCGTGTGAGTTCGATCACGATGCCGGTCTGCATGCCGAGCAGAGCGAAGATGAGCATGCCGGGCACGACGAAGTCGAACGGTGAGCGAACGCCCGTTGCCGTCATCGGCTTCTGCACGACCTGCAGCAGGGGCACCTGTCCGGTGGGCGTGCCGGTCCCGAGCAGTTTCTCGACGTGCGCCCGCACGAGCAGCGCGGTGCTTGCGCCCTCCGGATCGGCGATGTTGTGGTGCACGACGATCGGAATCGGCGGCGCCGACGCGCGCGGAACGAGCACGACAACCTCCACGTCGCGCTTTTGCAGTTCCGCAATGGCCTCCGCCGACGACAGGGTGTCGGTCACACTGAACACGGCCGTGCGCCCGTCGTCGTAGCGCGCGTCCGCGAGAACGGCCGCGACGCGCATGCCGAGATCCGCCCACCACCCCGGGCCGACTTCGCGCACAACGGCGATGCGATAGGTGCGCGGCTCCGCGCCGCTCTTGCCGCGGCCGAACGCCAGCCCGAACACGGTGACGAAGATCGCCGGGAAGAACAACGTGAAGAAGAGTGCGACGCGGTCCCGCATGATGCGGCGCAACGAGACGCGCGCGAGCGCAAGAGCCTTCACGACTCCTCCCGCAGCGAGCGGCCGGTGAGTTGGAGGAACACGTCCTCGAGCGAGTTGGCACGGATGCGCACGTCGGTCACGCGTGCGCTGTGCCGTGCCAGGGCGTCGAAGATCGGCTGCAGTTGCGCGGTCGCGTTGAGCGCTTGCAGCGACACGCTCGTACCGGTGACGGCCGCGCGCGTCACGCCGGCGAGGGCGTGCAGCTCGTTCGCGAGCGCGGCGGGCGCGGCCTCCGCGAGCGTGATGTCGAGCACGTCGCCCTCTCCGATGCGCGCCTTGAGCGCCGCCGGCGTGTCCAGTTCGAGCAGCGCGCCGTGATCCACGATCGCGATGCGATCCGACAGGCGATCCGCTTCCTCCATGAAGTGCGTCGTGAGGATCACGGTCTTGCCGCGTTCACGTGACAGGCGACGAATGTACTCCCAGAGCAGGGCGCGGGATTGTGGATCGAGTCCCGCGGTCGGCTCGTCCAGGACGACGACGTCGGGCTCGTGCACGAGGGCAAGCGCGAGGTTCAGCCGCCGCTTCATTCCACCGGAGAGTGTCTTGGCGAGCGAACGAGACTTGTCCGCGAGTGAGAGCTCCCCGAGCAACGTGTACGCACGGGCGCGCGCGGCGGCCCGGGGAATCTCGTACATCGCGGCCATCAACTCGAGGTGCTCCGCGCACGTGAGGTCGTCCCACAACACGGGCTCCTGCGGGCACACGCCGAGCCGCACGGCGGCGCCCAGTTCCGCGGGATCGATGCGTTCTCCGAAGACGTGCACGCTGCCGCCGCTCGGGGTGAGCAAGCCGGTGATCATCCGCAGCGTGGTGGTCTTGCCCGCGCCGTTCGGGCCGAGGAGTCCGAACACTTCGCCCGGTCGAAGGTCGAACGAGAGACCGCGCACGGCCTCGACCCCGCCGGAAAACGTCTTCGCGAGATCGCGGACGTCGACGGCCGTTTCGGTGGC
>CAZEPH010000287.1:0-4178 GCA_964514075.1 uncultured bacterium
CGCCGCACGCCACGATCGTCTGGTACGACTACCGCCACCCGCGCGCGGGCGCGAGCAACCCGCCGTGGGGTGTCACGCGCGCCGACCTCGCGGCGCTGTTCCCGGACGCGCGGATCGACGTGCGTCCGGCCGTGGCGCCGGTGCGCGCCGCGAGCCTGTTGGTGCGCGCGCGCCTGTCGCCGCGTCTCGTGGAACGCGTGCCCGCGCTCACGTCGCATCTGGCGGGCGCGATTCACTTGCCGCCGCACGCCTAAGGGGCGGCAGCAGCGCCCGAACGTCGCCCGGCCGGACGATGCCCAACGCAAGGACCAGAACGGCATACGTCGCGCACGCAGCGGGCGCAACGATCCACACGGGCTGCGCGCGCAGGACGACGCAGACCGCGAGCATCGCGCCGCCGGCGAGCAGCGGCCGCGTGCTGCGCAGAACCGCGCGCGGAGGAACCAGCCCGCGCAGCACCACGCCGCAGTAGATCGCGCAGATGAGCGCCTCCGTGACGAGCGTGGCGAGAGCGGCCGCGAGGATACCGAGTCGTGGGATCCAGAGCAAATTGAGCGCGGCGGTGACGACCGTCGCGCACACGATGCTCATGGCGGGAATTGCCTGCCGACGCCCGGAGATGAGCGTGTGCGCGAGGACCGCATTCGCGAAGTAGAAGACGAGCGTCCACGCGAGAACGCGCGCCGCAGGAACGGACACGGCGAATCCGTCCCCGAACAGCAGGTGAATCGCATCGACCGCGCGTGTGCTCAGCAGGACGGCGAGCGGAACGGAGAACACCGCGCACAGCGTGAGCGCGTGCTCGACGACGCGATGAAACTCCTCGTTCGATCGCGCGCGCGCGGCCGCCGCGGCCGGCAGGTACGCCGACGTGAGGCTGGCCGGCACGAAGAGGAACATCTCGAACACTCGGTAGGCTGCGGCGTAGTGTCCGACCATCTCGTCTCCGCCGAGCCAACGCAGGAAGAGCACGTCCTCGCGGAAGTAGATCTGCCCGAACGCCGCGAGAACGAACAGCGGAGCGGCCTCCCGCAGAATCCCGCGCATCGAGACGACGTTCCATCGCAGGCGCCACGAGGTTCCGCCTGCGCGGACCCACAACCACGCGAGAGCGGCCGCCGCTGCAGGCGCGGCGGACCAGACGAGCGCGGTCGTCACCAGCGGCGCGCCGGCGAGCGCGACCGCGCACCCGGCTAGGCTCGCGACGGCGCGATCCACCACGTTGATCGCCGCCACGCGGCGCAGGCGCTGTTGCGCGCGAAAGACCGCTGCGAACAACTCCGCGAGATAGCCCACGCCCAGCGACGCCGCGAACACGACCAGCAGCATGCGCGTGTCGGGGTCGTGCGCGAACGCGGCGGCGACCCCGCTCGCGACGAGGCCGGCGCAGACGAGAACGAAGCGCAGCGGCAGGAACGACTCGAGCAATGCCTGTAGTGCGGACGGCCGCGCGGCCGCGTCGCGAGTGAACAGCGTGGCCAGGCCGAAGTGCGCGACGGTCATCACCAGCGTCGCCACGGTCCACGCATAGGTCCAGCGTCCCAAGCCCGTGGCGCCGTACGAACGAGCGAAAACGATCGTGAACGACAGGGTGAACAGCTTGACCAGCACCTCCGACCAGAGCATCACGCCGGTGTTGCGCGTCATGCGGTCGCCGTCGGCGTGATTACTCCTCGGCGAATCGCTGCGGGGCACGGGCGAGGAGGAGCACGGCCCCGATCATGAACGAAAAGTACAGGGCCCAGTTGTGGATGTTCAGAAACCACGTCGTGCTGGATTTCAGAAGAAGAAACGCGAAGACGGCGGACCACCCGAGCACCATGCCACGCACGCCGTCGTCCGTCGCGCGGCGATACGCGCGCAGCAAGGCGAGACCCCACGACGCGAGGAAGATCGCAAACGCGGTGAACCCGACGAGGCCCGTCTTGCTGAGGACGTAGAGGTAGCTGTTGTGGCAGTAGTTGTATGTGAACCACTTGAACGTCGGCAGGTAGAACGTGAAGAGGTGTCCGAGACCCGCGCCGAGGATCGGGTGGGCGCGGAACGCGTTCCACGCGGTGTTCCACTCGAACAAACGCTGCGCGATCGAGAGGTCCACGTCCGTGAGCGAGATCGACTTCGTGCGCTCCACGAAGCTGGATTGCAGCGACACGCCGATCATCTGCATCACGCCGGCCGTTGCAGCGATCACCACGAGCGCGAAGATCACCGCGTCGAGAGCGCGCTTGCGCGATGTCGTGGCGGTGAGCCCGATCATGACCGCGATGCCGAGTCCCAGCGACAGGTACGTTCCTCGCGAATACGTGAGGAAGCTGGCGATGCCGCTGACCACCACGCACACCACGAGCCACGCGCGCATCGACGTGCGCCGCTCGTTGACGAGAAGCCCCATCGCGAAGAGGAGCGTGAGCGGGTAAATGATCTCGCTCGGACCGATCAAGCGCGCGAAGTGCAGGTGCATGCCGTACATGCTGAAGCCCGGACCCGTGAGCGATCGCACGATGCCGTCGATGCTCCCGACGAGACCGCAGAAGACGCTCCCGTGCGCGAAACGCAGCATCTGCGCGCGTGTCGTGATCACGAACGGCGCGAGCAGCACGCCACCGTAGTAGACGAACGGCCGCAGGTCGGCGAACAGGTCGCGCCGGGAGTTACCGATCGCGAGCGAGTACACCGCGCACACGCTCATCACCGCAATGAGCACGAGCCACGGCCGGAAGAGCGGCACGCGCACCGGCACAGGCCGGATGCCCACCGCCGTGCGGAGCGCCAGTCCCAGGAGGAGGCACGCGCCGATCCAGTCGTTCGGATACCACGTGAACCCCAGGACGCGTACCGAGAAGGCTTCCACCGTGTACGACCACACGGCAAGCGACGCGACGGCGCACACGAGTGGTGCGGCTTCGGGCGCGAGGAGGATCGTCACGGCCACGAGAACGGCCGCCGCCGTCCCGGCGCCGACTGCGGGATCGACGAAGGCGGAGAGCCACAGGACGAGAGCCAGAAGGAGGATCGCCGCTGCGACCGCCAGCGACTGCGACTGCGGGGCGCGCGTGAGGCGCCCGGCGACGCTCACGTGCGTGCGCGCGACGTCGCGAGCGTCTCTCGGCCGAACGCCAAGAGCAGGCTGAGCACGAACGCGACGCCCGCCGTCGTGAGCACGACCAGCGTGCGCTTCGGCCGGCTGCGCCGCGCCGGCGCGGTCGCCGTATCCAGCACGTCCACGGTCGGCGTGTCGCGCGCTTCGTTGATGCGCGCTTCCTCTACCTGCGCCGTCAGCAGCGTGAACACCTGCTCGTTCACCTTGACGCGGCGATACAAGCGCGCGAGATCGAGGCCGGTCTGTGGCAGATCGCCGAGCTGCCGGTCCATCGCGGCGAGTGCGGCGCGCGTCTCCATCACCTCCGGCGCATCGTCGGACAACCCGGCGCGCAGCGCGTCCAGCTTGATCGCGAGGGTCATGCGCTCCCCGAGCACGCGCGCCGCGGCGTCCAGGCCGCTCGTCATCTCCGGACCGAGCGACGCACCGCGGTGCGTGCGCTGGTAGTCCGCGAGCTGCCGCTCCGCAATCGCCAACGTGTCCGCCGTTTCGGCGAGGCGGCGTTCCACGAACTTGCGCGTCGCGGAGCCGCGTGTCGTGCGCATCTCGCGGTTGAACGTGTCGAGGTTGCGCGCGAACGCGTTCGCCATGCGCGCACTCTTCTCCGCACTGCGGTCCTCCACGCTGACCGCGATCGTCCCTTCATCCGTCGTGGTGATGCTCATGTGCTCGCGGAGCGTGGCGATGGCATCGTCCATCGACTTCACCTTGTACGCGCGCCGCAGGTCGAACTCGTTCACGATGCGCTCCGCGACCCAGCGGCTGCGGAGGATCGCGAGGTGCTGTTGCGTCGCCGTCGCCGTGCCGCCGGGCAGCGACACGCCCGGGACGCGCAGGCCCGAGAGCATGGCGGAAATGGAGACGCCGCCTTCCTCCTGCGGCGGGAGGATCACCGTGCGGGAGCGATACCACGACGGCAAGAGGAGAACGACGATCGCCGCGATCACCGCGGCGCCGAACGTCTGCACGAGGATGCGCACGCGGTGCCGCCACACCACTTCGAGATACGCGAGACCACGCAGGTGGAACGAGTCGATCGGCGCCTCCGGCGCGGGGCTAGTTCGAGGATCCACTGTTG
>CAZEPH010000288.1:0-4172 GCA_964514075.1 uncultured bacterium
GCGCGGCGTTCCGCTCTGGCCCCGACAACGAACCTCCCGCGGAACGCCGCGGGCGACGGTGCGTGCAGGCCGCTGAAGTACCGGCGGCGTCCCGTGATCGTCTCGGTGAATCCTCGCGCGCGCGCTTCGCTCACCACGCGCTGCAGGAAGTCCGCCAGCACCGGCCGCACGCGGAAGAACTCGTCGATGTACGCGCGCGCCTGGTCCTGCGGCAGACCGAGCTGCCGCGCGAGACCGAACGCGCTCTGCCCGTAGATGACCGCGAAGTTCACCGTCTTCGCGATCGCGCGCAGTTCGGGCGTCACGTCGGCGATGTCGACGTGCCCCACCTGCGCCGCCGTGCGCACGTGCACGTCTTCGCCCGCACGGAAGGCCTCGACGAGAGACGGCTCACCCGAGAGGTGCGCGAGGATCCGCAGCTCCACCTGCGAGTAGTCCGCCCCGATGAACGACCACCCCTCCTCGCCGGGGATGAACGCGCGGCGGATCTCGCGCGCGGGCCCCCAACGGATCGGAATATTCTGCAGGTTCGGGTTCTCGCTGGAGAGACGTCCCGTGGCCGCGCCGATCGGATGGTACGTCGTGTGGATGCGCCCCGTGCGCGCGTCCACCAACCGAGGCAGCGCTTCGAGATACGTCGAGCGGATCTTCGTGATCTGCCTGTACTCCAGAATGCTGGACGCGATGGGATGATCCGCGGCGAGTTCTTCCAGCGCATCGCCGTCGGTGGAGTAGCCTGTCTTCGTCTTGCGGCCCGTGCGCAGGCCCAGCTTTTCGTACAGGATCGTCCGTAGATCCGGCACCGAGAGGATGTTGAATCGCTCGCCCGCGAGCGAGTAGATCTCCTCCGCCACGCGCTCCGCGTCGATCGCGAACGACCGCGACATCGTCGCGCATGCGTCGACATCCAGGCGTACACCGCGCCGCTCGATGCGCACGAGAGCACCGGCCAGCGGCTTCTCGATGTCGCGGTAGACGGCGCGGCGCAGGTCGTCGTCCCCGAGGCGCGCGTCCGCATCGCGGTACGCCCGCACTACGAGGGACGCTTCCGCACGCGCGGCCTCCGCATCGACCGCACCAGCCGCCGGGTCCGCGAGCAAACTCGGCGCCGCGTCAGCATGAGGCGATGTCAGGAAGCTCGCGTCCTCGCGCGACCGCGTCAACTGCACCGGCTCTTCGGCGCTCTTCTCCCGCCATCCGTCGGCCGAGAGCATGAGTCGCGCATCCTCGATGCGCTCGACCACATCGTCGTCTTCCGGCCCCAAAAGATGCGCGATCGTGCGCGTGTTCCACGCGACGATGCGCAGCGCGCGCGGCGCGGCGCGCAGCGTGGCCGCGACGCTCGCGAGCGGCAGCCGCACGGTCGCCGCCCCGAGGCTCTGTGACCACACCGCCAGGGCGCGCGCGGTCATCCCCTCGCCCACGATCCCCAGACCCAGCCAGCCCTCCGCCTCGTGCACGTACGCGCGCAGTGCCTCGTCGCTCGCGATGTCCGCGTGAGTGCGCGGCGGCGGAGGCGGCGCGACCGCCGCGGGGGTGACACGGGGTGCATCCGCTCCGATCAGCCGCGCTGCGAGGCCGCGGAAGTTCATCGCACGACACAACTCCAGCAGCCGCGTCGTGTCGCGCGCCCGCACGCGCAACGCCTCCATGTCCGCGCCGCACGGTGCATCCCGCGCCAGCGTCACGAGCGTGTGCGACAACTCCGCCGCCGCCCGGTGCTCGCGCAGCAGCCGCTGAATGCGCTCGGGCTGCACGTCGTCCAGGTGAGCGTAGATGTCGGCGATCGACGCGTACTGCGCGAGCAGCTTCGCCGCCGTCTTCTCCCCAATTCCCGGCACACCCGGCACATTGTCGATCGTGTCTCCCATGAGTGCGAGCAACTCCACCACGCGTTCTGGCGGAACACCCATCTTCTGCTCGACCCCCGCGCGATCGAGCCGGACCAGCGCACCGCCCATGCGCGGCGGCACGAGCACCGTGACGTCGTCGTTCACCAGTTGCAGGAGGTCCTTGTCGCCCGTGAGGACGAGTGTGTGAGCGCCGTCTCCCTGCGCGCGAGCGGCCATGCTGGCGATGACGTCGTCCGCCTCGAAACCCGTCACCTCGAGCGACGCGACACCCATCGCGTCGAGGAACTCCTTGATCGTATCGAGTTGCTCGTACAGTTCGTCGGGCATGGGCTGCCGCGTGGCCTTGTACTCCTCGAGCAGATGATCGCGGAAGGTGGGCCCCGGCGGATCGAACACGGCGCCGACGTACGCCGGCTGCTCCGCCTCTAGGAGCGGCAGCAGCGTGTTGAGGAACGAATACACGGCGCTCGTGGGCCGGCCGTCGAGTGCGCGCAACGGGTTCTTCGCAAACGCGAAGTGCCCGCGATACGCAAGGCCCAGCGCGTCCACGAGCAGCAGCGTGGGCCGCGCGGCGTCACTCATCGCGATAGAGTCCACGCTCGAAGATGTGCGCGCGCACCGCATCCGGCACGAAGTAGCGAATCGTGCGGCCGCCGCGCACACGGGCGCGGATGTCGCTCGCGGAAATGCCCAGCGGCGGTTGCGCCAGGACGATCACGCTCTCATCCGCGAGCACGTGCACGCCTGGGCGCGGAGCCACCACAAGGCGAGCGAGCCGACGAATCGTCTCGGGCTCGCGCCACGTGTGCATGTCGCGCAAGCTGTCCGCGCCGATGACCAGAAAGTACTCGGTCGGCTTCGTGGCGGCTTCGTGGAGCGAGCGAAGCGTGTCCGCCGTAAACGCCCGCCCTGCGCGATCCAACTCGATGCGGCTCGGGCGCAGGGCCGCGTTGTCCGCACACGCGAGTTCCACCATGCGCCAGCGTTCTTCCGCGGGCGCGAGAGCGCGATGCGGCTTGTGGGGTGGTGACAGTGCGGGGATCAGGAGAACGTGATCGAGACGCAGCGCGTCGCGGGCGCTTTCGGCCAACACGAGGTGTCCGAGGTGAATGGGATCGAAGCTGCCTCCGAACACGCCGACGCGCATGCCGCGCTCTATGGCGTACGCGCGGACGAGGAGCCCCCGAGGCGCTTCTGCACGCGCGCCATGCCCTTCGTCACCTCGCGCAGCACCAGCGAGTCATGCGCCGCGCGCGACGCGAGGGAGTACGCCTCCATGCACTCGCCCAACTTGCCTTCCTTCTCCAGAGACTGCGCCCTTAACAACAGTCCTCGGTCCGCCCACACCGTTTCCGGGTACTGCTGCACAAGTTGCTCGATGTACATGCGGCTCGATGTATGGAGCTTCATGCGAAAGTAGAGTCGTGCGATGGCGTAGAGTTTCTCCGCGAGCCGCACGCGAGCCTGCGCGATGAGTTCGCGCGCCTGCTCAGCGCGCGCGTGATCCGGATAGAGCTGCAAGAAGCGCAGGAACTGCTCCATCGAGCGCGCCGTCATGTCCTGGTCGTACGGTGCCGACGACGACTGGCGCCACATGACGTATCCGAGCAGGAAGCTGCAGTCGCTCACGTATCCGCTGCCCGGATACGTGGACATGAGGTGCTGATACTCCACCTCCGCGAGTGGCCATTGCGACGTCTCGCGGTACGACTCCGCCAGCATCCACGTGGCCGCTTCCGCGTCCGCGCTGCCGGGCGACGCGTCGAGGAATGCCTTGAACTCCGTCGCCGCCTGCGCGAAGCGGCCGCGATCGAATTGGGCCTTCGCCTCGAGGAATTGCTCGCGCGGCGACGCGGCGCGCGCAAGGCCCGCGAAGAGGAGACACCACAGGAGTGTGCCGATCGCGCGCCTCCGAAGCGCGCGATGCGGCGAGCGTGCGTCCGCTGTCATCGATTCGAGTAGAAGAGAGCCACCAAGCTGCCAATGATCGCCGTCACCAAAACGGGCTCGACCACGCGATTCAGTCCACGAGATGCGGGAAGGGTCGGCTGCGTTGCCACAGGGACGGCCTGCGACGAGAGTTGAGCGACTTCGGCAGCGTCCACGGCGTCTTGGTCGGCGCTCGCCCCTTCACCGACCCACAGCACGTCACCGTTTCGCGCGTTGACGACGCGGCCGAACAACGAGGCCCGCGTGCTGCGTTCGACCCGCTTGCTTCCGAACAGTCCCGCACGATACACGCGCGGGTACGAGAACGCCAGTTCCGCGACGCGGTACTCGAAAACGTAGGGGGTGGTGAGCACCGGCTGTCCCGCGGAC
>CAZEPH010000289.1:0-4163 GCA_964514075.1 uncultured bacterium
CTGCGGACTGCAGCGCACCGCGTTCGCCCCGTTGCAGCGTTCGTCCCTCTCGCACTATCGTGGTGCCTTCGCCGTGCGCCCCGCCGCGCGCGACGATCGTCGCCGTACTCCTCTACCCCCTACGTCAGGAGGTCTGCGTGCGTTCTCGGACAGCCACACTTCTTTTCGCGTTGGTGTCGATCACTCTGTGGAGTGGATGCGCAGCGGTTCTGCACAAGTCCAGCTACGACGAGTACAGATACGGTCCCGTTCCCCAGCCGGCTGCGGCGCCTGTCCAGCGCCCCATCACCCCTCGCCCGACCGGATTCGCGAATGGGGAGAGCGAGTGGGGGGTCGGACTGCGTCCGGCCCCGGGCTTCGCGCTTGGAGAGGGCGCCGCCACCGTGCACCCCACCGTCGGCGCGTCCTATCTCAAGTTCGACGGGGGGCACGATGAGTTCTTCGACTTCGGCGGCCAGATCCGCACGCCCGTGTCGAAGAAGCCCAGCGGCGATCCCGGCGTCTGGGTGGGCGCGGAGGGGACGTACACCGTGCTGCGCACGAGCGTCGGCGGCTTTTCCTCCAGCACCAACGGCTGGTCTGCGAACGGGCTCGTCGGTTTCCCGCTCGAGCGGAGCAAGTGGGGGCTCAGTCTCTACGGCGCCGCAGGGATCGTGAAGTTCTCCGGGACGCCTGGTCTGAGCGTGCGCGTGGGCGTCGACTCGCAACCCTGGTTCCTGAAGAAGAAGTAGCGCGGGCGTCAGTGCGGCGGCGGCGCGTTCGTCGCGCCTCCGCCGCGCCGCGTGCTCACTACACCGCCGAGCGAATCCCGGCGGCCGACAAGCCCCGACTCACGGCTGCCAAGAACTCCTCCGTCGTCAGCCACTTCTGCTGGGGTCCGACCAGCAGCGCGAGGTCCTTCGTCATCGCCCCTGATTCGACGGTGTCCACGCACACGCGCTCCAGCGTGTCCGCGAACGCGACGACGTCCGGTGTGGAATCGAACGTCCCGCGGTACCGCAGCCCCTGCGTCCACGCGAAGATCGACGCGATGGGGTTCGTCGACGTCGGTTTGCCTTGTTGGTGCTGGCGATAGTGCCGCGTCACCGTGCCGTGCGCCGCTTCCGCTTCCACGCACTTGCCGTCGGGCGAGAGCAAAACGGACGTCATGAGCCCGAGCGACCCAAAGCCCTGCGCGACTGAGTCGGACTGCACGTCGCCGTCGTAGTTCTTGCACGCCCAGACGAAGCCGCCCTCGGACTTGAGCGACATGGCCACCATGTCGTCGATCAGGCGATGCTCGTACGTGATGCCCGCATCTCCGAACGCGCGCGCGAACTCGTTCTCGTACACGGCCGCGAAGATGTCTTTGAAGCGGCCGTCGTAGGTCTTGAGGATCGTGTTCTTCGTGGAGAGATACACGGGGTAGCGCATCTTGAGCCCGTAGTTCAAACACGAACGCGCAAAGCCCTCGATGGACTCATCGAGGTTGTACATCGCGAGCGCAACGCCGCCGCTCGGGAAATCGAACACCGTGTGCGACTGCGGCGCACCGCCGTCCTCCGGCGTGAACGTGAGCGTGAGCGTTCCCGCGCCCGACACGCGCATGTCCGTCGCGCGATACTGATCGCCATACGCGTGACGACCGATCACAATCGGTTTCGTCCACCCCGGCACGAGGCGCGGCACGTTCGTGCAGATGATCGGCTGGCGAAACACGGTTCCGTTGAGGATGTTGCGAATCGTTCCGTTCGGCGACTTCCACATTTGTTTGAGTCCGAACTCTTCAACGCGTGCGCGATCCGGCGTGATCGTTGCGCACTTCACGCCCACGCCGTATTGCTTGATGGCGTTCGCCGCGTCGATGGTGATGCGGTCGTCGCTCGCATCGCGCGCCTGAATGCCCAGGTCGAAGTACTTTATGTCGACGTCCAGGTAGGGGAGGATCAACTGCTCGCGGATCATCTGCCAGATGACGCGAGTCATTTCGTCGCCGTCGATCTCCACGAGCGGCGTTGCGACGCGAATTGTGGACATGCCGGTCTCCAGGCGCGAGTATGCGTGCATTAGCGGGAACGCTGGCTTATAGCACTCTCCACGTGACGGTGGGAAGCCTCGGCCCCTCGCGGCCCCACACGAGCGTCGTTCCGACATACTGCGTCGAGACGCCGGGGAGATGGCCCGACGCGCCTGCGACGGCCCAGCGCCGCAACATCGGATCGATCGTGCGTGTGTTGGGCATCCCTCGGTACCCGATGAGGACTCCCCGCCGCGTGTTGTTGAACAGCAACCCGGCCCGCACGTCGCATCCGGTTGCAGGCCGGTGGATGCTGCTCGTTTCTCTCGAAACGACCTCTCCCGTGGTCTGGGAGTGGGTGACGCTCTGCGCGCTCCACATCCGATCGCCGATCAGCCCTGCAACGAACATGAACGGCGCCGCGTGATTGTGTTGGGATGCGGCCCCGTCCCACCGCAAGCCGAGGAGAAGCGGCATCTGCCGATGCATAATCGTCGGATCGCACGCGTGCGTACTGGCCGCACCGACTAACAGCGCCAGCGAGCCAAACAGAAGCGCTGTTCGTCTCATAGCAGTCCTTCCTCCCAAGAAAGAATACGCGCGCATACTCGGGCGACAACCAGCCGTAGGTACACTCATCTTGCGCGTGGCGTATGCCTTCTGGTACGCCTCTGCTCTGATGACCGACACGCCACCACAAGCGCGCTCCTGGTCGCTCGATCATCTCGGCGCCGTGCTGAGTCTCGGCTACGTCGCGCTGACGCTGATTGGTATGTTGTATTCGTGGGCGTTCTACTACGAGCTCGGGGTGAACATCCTCACTTTTGCGGAGGCGAGCGACTTTCTGCTGGCTCCCGTGCGCGATCCGCTGGTGATCGCGCTCGCCACGGCACCCGTCCCACTGTTCCTGCTGTTCCGGCGTGCGCTGCGCCGCATGGCGTCGTTGCGCGGTCGCACGGAGTGGTGGGTCAAGTTCGTCTGGCCGACGGAACGATACTACGGCCACGAGAACGCGTGGTTCCTCACGCTTGTGATCCTGTACGCCACGGCGTTCACGATGCACTACGCCGACTACCGCGCCGACCGCCTGCGCGACGGACACGGCCGGTGGGTCACGGCCCACTACGCGACGGCGACGCCCGGCGCGGCGAGCGCGTCCGCCGATTCGCTCCGCGGCATCCTCGCCGGCACGACGAGCAACTACGTGTTCCTGTACGAGCCCGCGCAGAAGACCCTCCGCATCGTGCCGGTCGAACATCTCGACCAACTCACGCTTCGACGGCGGGTGCGCACGACTTCCTGATGGACGCGATCCGCGTGCAGGCGTGGCTGCCCGTGCGTTCTCTACACGGAGGACGGGCGAGAGCGACTCGCCCCGGTCCGGGATCCCACGATCAGGAGGACGTCATGCTTACGTTGTTCCGCGCCGCCGGAGACTTGTCGTCGCTGCGTCGTGCCGTGTGTTCGCCCGGCATCTGGCTCGGAGCGCTCCTTGCCGTCAGTGCTTTCGCACCGTGCGTGCTGGCCGCCGCGCCGGGCGACGTCTACTACGTCGCGAACGTCTTCCAGAAGTTCAAGTACTATGTCTTTGTGAACGACGAGGTGATCTGGTCGAACGCGACCTACAGCGGTATTTCGCTCTCGCAGACGACCGTCGCGCGCGATACGTCGGACGCGTTCGGCACGGAGGGCACGCACAACACGTTCTCCGCGGACGCCGGGACGTTCCACTCCGACTTGGGATCGACAATGACGGGCAGCGCGCAGTACGGCGTCTTCCACCAGATGTACAGCGATCTCACGCTGGACGTGTATATCCGCGGCGCGACAGGAACGGCCTACACGATCACCGAAGACTGGAGCGGACGATTGGACGCCTCGCGCGTGGGCGGGCTGCCCGGGTGGGCGCAGGGCGTGAACGGCATCTCGGAGGCGTACATCGAGACGTTCACCGCCAACGTCCCGAACGGGGGAGTGCTAAGCGTCACCCTGGACAGCATCGCGGTCTACACGGGCTACACGACCACGCAGCTGCAAGTGAACGGCGAGACCTACTCGCTCGCGCGTCATCTCGTGTACAACTCGCGCACGAGCATCACGCAGGCACTGTGTATTCTCGGGTGCATGACGCAAGCCGCCGACTTTCACGCGGCGGTCGATGCTGGTG
>CAZEPH010000290.1:0-4157 GCA_964514075.1 uncultured bacterium
TGACGAAACCCGTGAGGTGCGCGAGGTCCTCGAGCGCCAGATCGCGCAGGTCGACGTCGTCCAGTGTGACGCGCCCGCGCGTCGGGTCGTAGAGGCGCGTGGCGAGATACGCGAGCGTCGTCTTGCCGGCGCCGCTCGGTCCGACGAGTGCGACCATCTCGCCCGGACGCACCTCGAACGACACGTCGTCGACATGCCACGTGCCGGGCGCCGCGCCGTCGTACGCCATCGACACGTTCTCGAAGCGCAGGTGCCCGCGCGGCGACCCGACGCGCACCGGATGCGCGGGCTCCGCGACGTCCCTGGGCAAATCGAGATACTCGAAGATGCGGCGGAACAGCGCGGCTGCGCTCATGATCTCCACGTGCACGTTCACCAGCGCCGCGACGGGCCCGTACAATCGCGCGAGGTAACTCACGAACGCCACGACCGTCCCGATGCTGATCGTCCCCGCAATGACCTCGAGTCCGCCGAACAGATAGATCAACGCCGGCCCCACGCTCATGAACAACAACAAGAACATGAGAAACCACCGGCCGACCATGTTTTGGCGGATTTGCAAATCGCGCACGGCGGCGGCCTTGTCGCGAAAGCGCCCGTGCTCGTACGCCTGCGCACCGAACACGCGCACGAGCAAGTACCCCGTCACCGAGAGCGTTTCCTGAATGTACGAGGTGAGTTCGGAGAGCCGCTCCTGCGTGTCCTTGGAGATGCGCGAACGCAACTGCCCCACGCGCCGCGTCGGAAGAATGAACAACGGCAGAACGCCCACGGCGACGAGCGACAGCCGCCAATCGAGCCGGAGGATCACCGCGAGCGTCGTCGAGACGACGAGCACGTTCGTGACGAGGTTCACGAGCGTGCCCGTGACGACTCCCTGCACCCCGCCGACGTCGTTTTGCACGCGCGAGAGAATGTCGCCCGACTTCGTCGAGGAAAAGAAGCGCAGCGACTGCTGGAGGAGCCGCGCGTACATGTCCGTGCGAATGTCGAACATCACCCCGTGGCCCATCACGGTGACGAGGTAGTTCTGCCACACGCCGATCAGTCCGGACACGAGCGGTGCGGCGATCATCCCGGCGACCAGCCACTTCAGCAGCGCGCCGTCTTTCGATGGGATCGCATGATCGATGAGTTCGCGCACGAGGAGCGGCGGAACGAGCCCGAGCAGCGACGTCGCGAAAATGCACACCACGATGAGCACCGAGGGACGCCACGCCGGCACGAGGTATCGCGCAATGCGCCGGACGTCGTCGCGGGAGAGGTGCACATCCTTCGGCGGCTCGCGGTAATCGAGGTGCCACATGCGCCCACGGTACCACGTCGCGTCTCGCGGCGGCGGGCCGCCTACCGGTCCGCGGCCTGGATGACGTCTTGCAGTTCCTGCAGGAACGCGAGGCTCTCTGCGTTGCGGCTCATTCCGTCGAACTTTGCCTCGAACGCACGCGTCAGCCACACCGTTCCGCCGACAAGACACAGCGTGGCCACCAGGAGGGGCACGCGGACGCGACGTGCTCTGTGTCGCACGCCGCAACAGACGAGGGACGCGACGATCGCGCAGAACACCGTGGCGGGGAGGTAGGCATAGCGTATCTCGAACCACCCCCGCGGAAACTCCACGAAGCCAAACGGAAGGAGAAACGCGGCTAGTACGGCAAGCGCCCATCGCACGAGAGCGGGACCGCGCATGAACCACACGCACGCAGAGATCGCGAGCGCGATGGTCAACACAGGGCGAACAGCGTGCACGGCGGAGACCGTTAGTGCAACGACCGGCCAGTCAGGCTGCACGAGCGGTGATCCCACCTGCGCGGGAACCACCATGAACGTGAGCAACTCCGCCGCGCTGCGAACGAGCTGTGGGACGACCTGCAAACCGCGGGGCGCTCCCGCGATGCCGCTGGCCGTGGCGATCTGATACGCAAAGTACGCGAGGCACACGGCGGCCAACGGGGAGAGTCGCACGGCGATCTGCCGCACCGTGGCGCCATTGAGCGCCAGCACAGCGGCTGCGAGGACGGGCGCCACCACGGTGCTTTCCTTCGCGGAGAGCGCCAGCACGTACAACAGAGTTGCGCCGATCATCCACGCCTCGCGCCGGCGCGATCGCAGTGAGCGCTCCAGCGCGAGGGCCGTGGCGAGCACGAAAGCCGTGCCCGCCAGCTCGCACAGGTTCGCCACCCAGATGACCGCTTTGCCGTAGTAGCCGAGGCCGATCGCGAAGAACGCCGCTCCCAGTGCGGCCGGCGCGCGCCCGAGCTGTCCCCGCAACACACGCCAGAGCAAGAGGGTGTTCGCGGCATGCAGGAGGACGTTGACGAGCAAGTACCATCCCGCATGAAGGCCGAAGGCACGGTATTCCGCGAACAACCCCAGCTGCCACAACGGGCGGTTGTACTTCATGTCCACCCATCGCGACCACAAGACGTCGTGCACGTTCGCGGCCGAGGCGGCGCGTATCAGGAGAATATAGTCATCGTGCCAGAAGCCGTTGTCGAACACAGGCGCGTAGACGGCGAACACGGCGGCGCACAAGCCAATTGCAACAAAGAGGGGCGCGCCCCTGTCGGACGCGCCCCCCCGATGATCCGTGGAGATTACGGGCGCGCGTACAGCGCTTTGATGCCTCCCCACGTTGTCGTCTCCGTTGGTGTCGGCGAGAGAATATAGATGTAGATGTTATCCACGTCCGTGTGGGCGAGCCAGTAGTTACCGAAGCCGAAGCGTCCCATCGCCGGACCCGTCTCGGTGTCGGTGACCTCCAGGAACCAGGCGTCCGGTTCGATCTGACCTTTCGGCCACATCTTCATCTTGAAGTCCTGTCCCATGACTTGCACTTTGAACGTGTACCAGGCATTCAGATCCCACGGGCACTCCACCTGCGGGCCTACGGCATGATAGTCCGTGGGTGAGTTGGCGCACCAGAACGCAACGCGATCCGCCGGCGGACCCGTTGGCACCCCAACGCCGATCGTTGCACCGTAGCCGATCGGAACTGCGTCGTTCGTCGTGCGGAAGTAGACCTGGCGGTAGTCCGCGTCCCAGCTTTCGGTCAAGAACCGCATGTCCCACATGACGACGTAGCAGGAAAAGTCCGCGCGCTGCGTGAGCAAATCCGCTTCCCGATTGCTCCACACACTTTGCGCGCCGATGCACGTCGCATAGACGTTGTCGCCTTCGGTCGCCGCGGTCCAGTGCGTTCCGGCGACGTCCTCGACGTACCACACGCCCGGATCAATACCGGTCTGAAAATCCTCCATGAAGTCCAATGCCATTCCCGGAATGGTCGGTGGGTCGGGTGCGGAGCCTGCCATCGGTGCTAGCACCAGTAGCGCCAACGCGCTTGCCGCGCCCGTCAGAAACGTTCGGGAGAGCATAGCTGCCCCCTTCCTGCGAGTTGTTGCAGATGGCGCGGCGTGTACCGCGCCGCCGCGAATGCTGCGGAAGAGCTCACGCCCTCGCAAGCGGCCGGACGTACCGAGGGGGATGGCATCTCGGGATGAGGGCCCTTGCCTCTTGTGGCCCCGCGCGATGCGGTGGTAGTCTGCCCGACCTGCCCAGCGGCGATAGCCGCGTGTGCGAGAGCGTTTGGTGGGGTACCGAAGCGGCTAACCGGGACGGGCTGTAAACTCGTTGGCTTAAGCCTACGGAGGTTCGAATCCTCCCCCCACCACCACCTCTTCAGGAGCGGGAGTAGCTCAGTTGGTAGAGCTCCAGCCTTCCAAGCTGGACGTCGCGGGTTCGAATCCCGTCTCCCGCTCCACTTATTTCGCGGCGCGTGTCCCTGGCCCGCAAAATGCTCTTGACGGTCCCTACCCTCGCACGTAGTGTGTGCGGTTCGCTGGCTCGTGTACCCTCGCTCCTCGGTTCGCCGGATCGACGGGGCCCACAACAGCGTCACAACCTCGTCGCCCACGTAGCTCAGTCGGTAGAGCACGTCCTTGGTAAGGACGAGGTCTCCGGTTCAATCCCGGACGTGGGCTCCACAATCCTCGCACGGCGCGTGAACGTTCTGCGCTGCGAACACCGCATTCCCGGAGACGAGCCGCGGATTGCGCTCGTCCACACGGGCTAAATCGTCACGTCTTGCCTGTCGCGAAGGGGCAGGTCTTCAAGGAGGTCGACTGCATGGCGAAGCAGAAGTTTGTCCGGACGAA
>CAZEPH010000291.1:0-4135 GCA_964514075.1 uncultured bacterium
ATACGGCGAGAGCAACGTCACGCAGATCATCACGTTCGGAACGATGGCCGCGCGCGCGGCGGTGCGCGACGTGGCGCGCACGCTGGGCGTGGCGTTCGCCGAAACAGACCGCGTCGCGAAGCTCGTGCCCGCCGAACTCGGCATGACGCTCCAGAAAGCGCTCGATCAAGTGCCGGAACTGCGGCAACTCGGCGAACAGAATGAGACCTACCGCACGTTGCTGGACGTCGCGCAAACGCTCGAGGGTCTCGCGCGCCACGCGTCCACGCACGCCGCGGGCGTTGTGATCGCGCCAGGCAAACTCGTGGACTACGTGCCGCTGTACCGCTCGGTGAAGGGCGAAGTCACCACACAGTTCGACATGAAGTCGATCGAGAAGATCGGTCTTCTGAAGATGGACTTCCTCGGACTCCGGACGCTCACCGTGATGGAGGACGCGCTCGCCCTCGTGCGCGAACGCGGCGACACGCCGCCGGATCTCTCGCAGATCCCGCTCGACGATGCCCCGACGTTCGACCTGCTCCGGCGCGCGGACACGGTCGGCGTCTTCCAGCTGGAATCGAGCGGAATGCGCGACCTCGTGCGCCGCCTGCAGCCGGATTCGTTCGAGGACATCGTCGCCGTCAACGCGCTCTTCCGCCCGGGCCCGCTGCAAAGCGGCATGGTCGACGACTTCATCGACGTGAAGCACGGGCGCAAGAAGCCCAAGTACGAGCACCCGTCGCTCGAGCCGATCCTGCGCGAAACGTACGGCGTGATCCTCTACCAAGAGCAGGTGATGGCGATCGCGAACGTGCTCGCCGGCTTCACGCTGGGGCAAGCTGATAACCTGCGTCGCGCGATGGGCAAGAAGAAGCCCGAGGAGATGGCGAAGATGGAGAACCTCTTCCTCGCCGGCTGCGCAGAGCGGAAGATCGCCGAGGCGAAGGCGAAGAAGATCTTCGAACTCATGGCGAAGTTCGCGGGGTACGGATTCAACAAGAGCCACAGCGCGGCGTACGCCATGCTCACGTACCGCACCGCGTACTTGAAGGCGCACTACCCTGCGGAGTTCTTCGCCGCGGTGATGACGAGCGAACTGGGTGACACGGACCGCATCGGACAACTCGTGGAGGAAGCGCGGCGCGCAGGGCTGTCCGTCGCGGGTCCCGACATCAACGCGTCGCGCGAGACCTTCCGCGTGGAGGGCGGAGCGATTCGCTTCGGCCTGGCGGCCGTGAAGACGGTGGGCGAGGGCGCGGTGCGTCACATGTGCGAGGTGCGCGCGCAGGACGGCACCTTTGCGTCGCTGCACGACTTCTGCTCGCGCGTGGACACGCGCACCGTGAACAAGCGCGTGGTGGAGCACTTGGTGTGTGCCGGCGCGTTCGACGCGACCGGCGCGGCGCGCGCGGCCTTGCTCGCGCGTCTCGACGACGCGTTCGACGCGGCGCAGCGCGCGCAGCGCGCCAAGGCCATGATGCAGGAGTCGCTCTTCGGCGCGGAATCGGGCGTGACGCCGCCCGCACCCCGCTACGACGGCGCGGAGTGGCCGTCGTCGGAGCGGCTCGCTCGCGAGAAGCAAGCCCTCGGGTTCTACCTCAGCGACCATCCGCTCGCGGCCTATCGCGAGGCGATCCGTCGGGTGGCCGCGCGCGACACCGCGCTCCTCGCCGAATTGCCGGACGGAGTCGAGGGGTCGGTCGTCGGCATGGTGGCCGCGATGCGCCAGCTCAGCGACCGCGCGGGGCGACCGATGGCCTTCGTCACACTCGAAGACTTCTCGGGATCGATCGAGGTACTCGTGTTCGCGGACGTGTACGCGCAGGCGCGCGCTCTGCTGGCACACGGCAGCGTGGTGTTCGCGCGCGGACGCATCAGCGCACGCGAAAACGAGCGCCCGAAGATCGTGGCTTCCGAGGTGCGTCCGTTCGAGCTCACCCCATCCGAGGAGGGAATACCTGCGGGCGGAAACGGCGGCTCGCACGCGAGCGAGCCTGAGCTGCGCATTGCGCTCTCGCACCTGGCGGACGGCGTCGCCGTGGAGGACGTGCACGCACTCTGCGCGCGCCACCCGGGCGATCACACCGTTGTCTTCACCGACATCCCCGGCGCGCCGGGGCGCGTCGTCCGCGTTCGCGGCTTGCGCGTGGCCGCGACCCCTGACCTGCTTGACGGATTGGGGCGACTTCTGGGAGAAGGACACGTGTATGCCAGCACGTAAGAACGAGCGACTCCCGGACGGCCCGTGGCTCGAGTTCGAGAAGCCCATCGTCGAACTGGAGCGGCGCATCGCCGACCTGAAGGAGTTCGCGACGGAAGAGAACATGGAGTTCGCCGAGGAACTCAAACGCCTCGAGCGACGCGCCGCGCGTTTGCGCGGCGAGATCTACTCCAAGCTCACGCGATGGCAGCGCGTGCAACTCGCGCGGCACCCGCGCCGCCCGTACACGCTCGACTACGTGCGTTCGATCTGCGATTTCTTCTTTGAGATCCACGGTGATCGCGGCTTCGCCGACGATCGCGCACTCGTGACGGGATTCGCCGCGATCGAGGGCCGTCCCGTGATGGTGGTGGGCCATCAAAAGGGCCGAGACACGCGTGAGAACCTGGCGCGCAATTTCGGCATGCCGCACCCCGAGGGGTATCGCAAGGCGCTCCGTGCGATGCACCTCGCCGCGAAGTTCGGCGCTCCGATCGTGGCGTTCATCGATACGCCGGGCGCATTCCCCGGCATCGGCGCGGAGGAACGCGGACAGAGCGAGGCGATCGCGCGCAACCTCCGCGAGATGTTCACGATGCCCGTGCCGATCGTCGTGGTCGTGATCGGGGAGGGAGGCAGCGGCGGCGCGCTGGCCATCGGATGCGGCGACGTCGTGCTCATGTTGGAGAACTCGATCTACTCCGTCATCTCGCCGGAGGGCTGCGCGGCGATTCTCTGGAGCGATCGCGCCAAGGCGCCGCAAGCGGCGGAGTCGCTTCGCGTGACCGCTCCGGACTTGAAAGAGCTTGGCATCATCGACGAGATCATCGCCGAACCGGAGAGCGGCGCGCACCGGGACCACGCGCTCGCGGCGAGCCGCGTCAAGGAGGCGGTAGTGGGGCACCTCACGCGCCTCGCACAACTCTCGGCCGAGGATCTACTCGCCGCGCGCGTCCGAAAGTTCCGCGGGATGGGCGTGTACACGGAAGGGACGGAACCAGACTCGCCGGGCGCGTTGACACGACCTCTCGGCGGCCGGTAGGCTCACCGCAACACACCCCCACTCGCGTTCCATCAACCCATGCACAAGGAGGCTCCGTACTCCACCTGGTGATCGGATTCTCGTTTCGTGCACATTGAGGGCGATCGAGCCCGTGGCACGTCCGATAACGGAGGAACGCCGGAGAGCAGGCGTTCGCTGAACCCAGGAGGAGTGGCGCGGTGATCCACAGCCGGCGGAATTGGCGTACAGCATGTGTGTTCACACGCGCGCAGACAGCGAGCCCTCGCAGGAAGGAAGCCGATGGCGATCAACGAAGAACTGCTGCAAATACTGGTGTGTCCCGTGTGCAAGGGACCCCTGGTCTACGATCCGGGCGTGTCGCTGACCTGTACGGCGGACGGCTTGAAGTTCCCCATCCGCGACGACATCCCGGTGATGCTGGTGGAGGAAGCGGAGAAGGTCAGCGGATGACCCAACGCGGGTGGGTGGCCGTTCTCCTCACCCTCGTCACCGCGAGCGCCGCGCATGCGGCTCCATCGACCGAGGTGTCCACGTGGCCCGTCGCGGACGGGCGTCCGGTGGAGAGCGTCCGCGTCATCTCCGCCGGTGCGTCCGGCGTCGACTTCCGCTACGACCCGGGACGTCCGTCGCTCATCGCGGTTCGCGCCGACGAGAGCGGCGATCATCCGGAGTTCTCGCGCGACGGCCTGTTGCCCGTTCTCGACGACGCCGACATGACGGTCGTGCGCGGGGTGCCCGTTCCCGCACGCGCGTTTACCATCGCCCTCCCGCCCGAGGGAGAGCCCGACGTCACCATCACACTGCGCGACGTAGAGTCCATCGCCCCCGTTCAACTCGCGCGCCCCGTGCGGCGCAGCGACCGCGACATCGAACCGACGCGCGGCGTGCGCGTGCACGTGGAAGGCTTCGGGACAAGCATGATCCCGTCG
>CAZEPH010000292.1:0-4126 GCA_964514075.1 uncultured bacterium
CGCTTCGGTCCGCGCGCGATCATCGTCGCGTCGCGCAACCTCGAAGTGTACGACGTCGAGCTGGTCCAGGAGGTCTGCGAGCGCGGCATCCACACGCTGCCCGAGCTGGAAGCGCCGGCGGGGGATCCGTCGATGATGGTGGACGAGGTGTACGCCGCGTCGAAGTGGGTGCTCGAGCAGGGCAAGTTCCTGGTGACGATCGGGGGCGATCACTCCGTCGCGATCGGCGCGCACCGTGCCCACGCGGAGCGCTACGGCCCGGACATCTCGATCGTGCAGTTCGACGCGCACGCCGATCTCAAAGACGAGTGGGAAGGCACGCCGCTCTCGCACGCGAGCGTCATGCGCCCGATGGGCGCCCTCGCGAAGAGCGTCCTGTCGATCGGTATCCGCAGCTTGAACCGCGACGAGGCACAGTTTCTGCGCGCGCATCCGGAGCTGCGCGTCATCAAGACGCAGGAGATGCGCGCGAACCCACGGGCCGTGAGCGAGGCGATCGACACACTGGCCCCGAACGTGTATCTCACGATAGACGTCGACGGGTTCGATCCGTCGATCATCCCCGCAACGGGGACGCCGGAACCGGGCGGACTTCTCTGGTTCGAAGGGCTCGACATCATGCGCGAGCTCGCGCGGAAGCGCCGCATCGTCGGCCTGGACGTGATGGAACTCGCGCCGATTCCCGGGAACGTCGCGTCCGACTTCCTCTGTGCCAAGTTGATCTACAAAGCGCTCGCGTACATTGCCGCAAACGGCGGCTTGGACTGATCCGGGCGGACCTCTCAGACGAAGGGTGTCGATGGCTTCCGCCGTTCTCAAGCGCAACCAGGACCGCCGCGTGCGCGCCGGTCACCCGTGGGTGTTCTCCAATGAGATCGCGTCGTTCGACGGCGCGGTGAGCGACGGGGACATCATCGACGTGGTCGACGCGCGCGGCGCGTTCGTCGCGCGCGGATATCTCAACCGGCACTCGCTCATCGCGGTGCGCGTTCTCACGCGGCGCAACGAACCCGTTTCGCTGGATCTCTTCCGCCGGCGCTTCGATACGGCGATCGCGTACCGCGCCGCCGTGATGCCGGGTGAAAGCGCCGTCCGGCTCATCGCGGGCGAAGCGGATCAACTCCCCGGCCTGTTCGTGGACCGCTACGGCGACTCACTCGTCGTGCAGTCCACCACGCTCGGCATGGACATGCGCTTGACGGAGATCGCCGAGCCACTGCGCGAGTTGACCGGCGCGACGGGCGCTCTCGCGCGGTGCGACCAACCGATACGCTCGCTGGAAGGACTCGGGCCGCGCGTGGAAACGCTCTGGGGTGCGGTGCCGGACACGATCGACGTGGTCGACGACGGCGTCACGTACACCGTCCACACGCGCACGGGGCAGAAGACCGGGCTCTACTTGGATCAACGTGACAACCGCCGCCGGCTCGCGCGGCACATGCATGGCATGCGCGAGCCGCGCGTGCTGGACATGTTCTGCTACGCGGGCGCATGGTCGTTCGCCGCACTGCGCGCGGGCGCGGCGTCGGCGCAAGGCGTGGATTCCTCCGAGGGAGCGATCGCGCAAGCCCGCGCGAACGCCGCGGCGAACGGTCTCGGTGATCGCGCGCACTTCGTGGAGGCTGACGCGTTCGACGAGCTGCGGCGCATGGAGAAGGCGCGCGAGCGATTCGACGTGATCGTGCTCGATCCGCCGCCGCTCGTTCGCAGCCGCGCGCACGTCGCCGCCGGCATGCGCGCGTACCGCGACCTCAACGTGCGCGCGATGCGCTTGATCACCCCCGGCGGACTGCTCGTCACGTGCACGTGCTCGCACAACGTGACGCGCGAGATGTTCCTCGGCGTCGTGCTCGAAGCGCAGAAGCACGCGCGCCGTCCCTGCAAACTGCTCGAAACCGGCATGCAATCGCTGGATCATCCTGTGTTGCTCGCGGCGCCGGAGACGAGCTATCTCACCGCGGCGTTCGTGCGCGTGCAGTAGGAGAGACGGTCAATGCCCGACTTCGACATCAACCCCCACCTCGCTGCGCTGATCGAGTTGCTGCACACGTCTGCGTTCACGGCTCTCGGCAAGTTAAAGGACCCGGAAACCGGCGAGGTCCGACGCAACCTCGACGTGGCGCGCTTCTACATTGATACGTTGGAGATGATCGAGGGAAAGACGCTCGGGAACTTGACGGACGCGGAGAAGCGGCATCTCGCGTCGGTGCTCGATACGCTGCGGCTGAACTATCTCGACGAAGCGAAGAAACCCGAAACCGCCCCGGATTCGTCCGACCCGGAGCGCGCGCCGAGCTAGCGCCGCAGGATCACCTTCACACCCGCCGCCTGCACCGGCACCGCGCCCACAACGCGCGCCACGTAGACACCCGCCGGCAACGGGCGACCCTGCGTATCGCGGCCGTCCCACGCAACGGAGCCGCGCGCCTCCGCCGCGCTCCACACACAGCGCCCGCGCGCGTCGTACACGCGCACGGTGCCGTGCACCGATCCGTCCAGCGAGAAGAGCAGCGTCGTGCGCGACGTGAACGGGTTGGGCAACGCCGCGAGCGCGAACGCACCACGTGCGAGTTCCTCCGCGACGCCTGTCGGCGACCCCTTCGTACGGAACGACAACGGCCCCGACGTGGTGCCGAGTCCGTGCGTGTCGAGCGACGTCACGCGCCACCAGTACGTCCGCCCCGTCTGCACGAGCGACACGGTATCGGTGCTCGCGACGAGACCTGCACGCGCGACCACAGGCGTCGCGAACGTGGCGTCGTCGTCGATCTGTAGCGTATACGTGATCGCGTCGCCGTCGGGATCCGACGCGTTGGTCCAGTCGAAGGTGACGATGCCGGCCGTTACGCTGTCGCCGCCCGCGGGGAGGAGCAGCGTGACCCACGTCGGCGGCGCCCAGGTATGCCGCGACGATGCCCAGGGGCGATACGTCACGTAGTCGCCCACCCGCGCGCCCAGGCCGCCCGGGTTGTAATCCGGGTTGCCGTTCGTCGAGTCGCGCGGGCCGGTGGCATCGCCCCACCAGCAGTTCGTGGCGGTGATGAGCGGTGTGGTCTGCCCGTTCAACAGGCCGAACGCACCGTTGCCGGTGAAATCGCACGTGCTCACCGTCAGACTCCCGGGCGATGCGAGCCACGCGCCGTCGGTGTTGTTCGTGGTGACGCACATCCCGCTCAGCGCGATCGACGAGGCCTTCACCGAAATGCCACGCGTGAGCGAGCGCGTGACGCCGCCGCCCGTGTGCGCGTACGACGCGATCGTGATGAACGTGCCGGAGCTGCTCACGCTGCCCGCCGCGCCGCCCCCGCCGCCGTATTTCACCCACGTGTGTGTGAACGCGATCGACGCGCCGGTGAATCCGAGCACCGACGACCAGTCGCCCGGCGCGGGTACGCTCGCTCCGCCGTCGTGATTCGTGTCGCCGTCCACGGTATCGTCCTTGAGCGACGTCAGCGTCACGGGTTGCGTCGCCGTGCCTTGCGACTCCAGACGTCCGAGCACGATCGCGAGCGACGTCGACGATGCGAACTTGAGCGTCGCCTGCGGGCCGAGGACGAGCGTGTCGCCGCTGCCGATCGTCAGCGCGCCCACGACGTACGGAAAGCCCGAGTGCGCGGACCACACCACGCGCTCGGGCCCGCCGGCGCCGACCGTGCCGCCCACCCACACGCCGTTCGTGCCGTTGCCGACGCCCGAGAGTGTCCCCCCGAGCGATCCGAGCGCGGACGTCCAGACGAGCGCGCGCGCCGTGTTGAAGTCGAAACGCAGCGAGTCGATCACCGGCACGTTCACGGGCGCGAGCCACATCCCGTCGCCGGAGTTGTTCGCGACCTGCACGTTCTTCACGGTCACGTCGTTCGCGAAGATATTCGCGCCGCCGCCTGCGGAGAACTCGATGCGCCCGCCGTTGTGCGTGTACGACTCGATGGTGAATCCCTCGGCGTTGCCGACGGCGTAGCCCGGTGACTTCGCGGACCCGCCGTACCGCACCCGCGTGGTGCGCAGGTCGAATCGCGAGCCCGTCTCGCCGGTGAGCGCGGCCCAGTCGCCCGGCGCGGGGGCGTTCGCGCTGCCGTTGTTGTTCGTGTCGCCGCCGAACGCATCGTCCTTGATGGACGTCATGACG
>CAZEPH010000293.1:0-4104 GCA_964514075.1 uncultured bacterium
ACCGACCGGTACGCGGAGCGCAAGGTGAAGGGCACGCCGGGCCTCTACCAGCTTGCACGCCTGAACGTGCAGACCGGCGCGATCGAGCGCATCGCGTGTTTTCCCGACGCGAAGAACATCAACCCGCAGTGGTCGGCCGATGGACGCTCGGTGTACTTCGTCGCAGATCACGGCGGCGTGTCGAACGTGCATCGCGTGGATCTCGCCACGGGCCGCATCGAGCAAATCACGAACTTGCGCACGGGCGTGAGCGGGATCACGGATCTCAGCCCGGCGATCTCTTTCGCGCAGGAGGCGGATCGCCTGGTGTTCAGCGTGTACGAGAAGCGCAGCTACGGCTTGTACCGCATCGATGCGCCACAGGCGATTGTGCCGGATCTGCCCGACGACGCACGTCTTGCGTTGCGCGCGGCCACGTTGCCGCACGATCTGGCCGGACCGACCGACACGCTGCGCACGGACTCGCTCACGCTTCGCGCGATCGCGCGCGCCGACAGCGTGCGTCTCGCAGACATCGCGCGCGTCGCTGCAGCTGCCGATTCCGCGGTCCTCGCGCGGGGCACGGTGCAGAAGTACCGCCCGCACCTGTCGCTCGATTACGTCTCGCAACCGGGGTTGGCCATCGGCGCGGGCGATCGCGGCGTCGCGGTGGGCGGCGGCGCCACGCTCTACTGGAGCGACATGCTCGGCGACCACAACTTGGTCACGCTGTTCCAAGCGAACTCGTCGGACGGGCCGCTCGTCGCGAGCGTCGCAGCCATCGCCGCGTACCAGAATCTCAAGAACCGCTGGAACTGGGGCGTGCTCGGCGGACAGGTGCCATATGTCACGCACACCTACACGATCGAGAGCGGCACGAGCACGTCCGGCGCACCGGTCACCGTCGAGAGCGACATCCGCGACTGGGAGATCGATCGCGAGGTGAGCGGGCTCATCGCGTACCCTCTGTCGCGCGTGCAGCGTCTCGAGTTCGAAGGCGGCGTGCGGCGGATCGACTACATTACCGACGTACGCGAACGCGTGTTCGACGATGTGAGCGGATTCCTCCTGAGCGACGACACCTTCCGGCTCGACGACGCACCCGATGCGATCACGCTCGGCACGGCGAGCGCTGCGCTCGTCTACGACACGTCGATCTTCGGCGGAACGAGCCCCGTGCTGGGACAGCGGTACCGCATCGAAGGGTCCACGTCACTCGGCTCCGTGAACTACTTCGGCGCGCTCGCCGACTTCCGGCGCTACGAGATGCCCGTGCGCCCCCTCACGATCGGCGTGCGCGCGCTCCACATCGGCCGTTACGGCAGCGGCGCGGAAGACGAGCGCTTGCCCGAGCTGTTCGCGGGCTACTCCACGCTCTTGCATGGATACGACCCCGGATCGTTCTCCCGCTCGGAGCCGGTGTACGAGAGGCTGTTCGGGAGCCGCCTCGCGGTGGCCAACGTCGAAGCGCGCTTGCCGCTGCTCGGCGCGATCGGCGTATTGCGTACACCGGGCGTTCCCCCGATCGAAGCGTCGTTCTTCTACGATGCGGGCGTGGCGTGGACGAGTGACTCCTCTGCGTCGTTCCTCGGCGGGGACCGCACGCCGATCACGAGCTACGGCGCCGCGCTCCGCGTGAATCTCCTCGGCTTTGCGGTGGGCGAAGCCGCGTACGTGCACCCGAACGACCGCAACGATCAATCGTGGCGGTGGCAGTTCAGCCTGCAGCCCGGGTTCTAGTGGCGCTCGTTCGCGCGGAAGGGATCATCCTGCGCGGTCGCGATCTCGGCGAGACCAGCCGCATCGTGACCGCGTACACGCGTGAATACGGGAAGGTCGCTCTCGTTGCGAAGGCGGCGCGGACGCCGAAGAGCCGCTTCGGCTCCGCCCTCCAACCGGGTGTGCGCGCGTCGCTCGTGTTCTACCAGCGGGAGACGCGCGACCTGCGCTTTCTGTCGCACGCCGATGCCCTCGGCACACGCGATCCGTCGAACGATGCGCTCGAAACGCTCCTGTTCGTCGGGGCATTGTGCGAGTTCTTGGATCTCGCGATCGCCGGCGAGGAACCGCATCCGGACATCTACGCGCTCGCGTGCGACGCCGTGCAACTGGCCGCGGACGCGCCGTCTGTGGATGCGCACGTGACGCGCCTCCTCGCCGTGCAGATGCGTCTCGCCGCGCTCCTCGGTCTGCAGCCCGAGATGCATGTGTGCGTGGGATGCCGTGGAACGATTCCGCCGTCCGCGCGATTCGCCGCGCGCCGGGGTGGGCTGCTGTGCGACGCTTGCGGGGCGCGCGAGGCGGAGTCCTTCTCCGTGAGCGCGACCGCTCTGGCGCACCTGCGCATCCTCGGCGTCGGCGAGTTATGCGAGGTGCGTCCCGTGCCGGCGTCCGTCGAGGAGGAGGTCGAGACGGTCATCGACGTGTTCTTGCGCTGCCACGTGTCGCACTACTCCGGATTGCGCGGGCGCAGCATGCTGCGACGCGTCGCGGCCCTGCCGCAGGCCTAGGCCGGTGCGCTTGACTGTTCTCCACGCGCGTCGGTAGATTCGCCCTCTTATGCACTCACCCCGACTGCGGACCTGCGCGTCCCTCTGCCTCTTGCTCCTCTGTGCGGCGCTCCCCGCCGCGACGCGCGGCGCGTCCGGCTGGTCCACCACGGCGACGCCCGAGATCCGTGCCATTACATACGCGGGTCCGTACGTTTTCACGATCAGTTACACGATCGGCAGCCGGACGAAGATGACGGCGACCGCGTTCGCGCGCGCGACCGGGCGCGAGCAGTGGAAGATCGCGCTGGATCGCATGCGGAGCGACATCCCGCACGTGGAGGCGATCGGGACCGCGGACTCGCTCTACGTCACGGTGGGGGATCCGCTCGACGCGAGCAAAAGCTACTTGCTCGGGCTCCACGTCGACCCGGGGTCGTTTCAGTTGTCGCCGGCGCGTCCGGGGGTACGCGCGGGTTTGACGATCATCGACAAGACCTTGTGGACCACCGTGACCGGCACGGAGGGAAGTGTAAAGTGGCGCGCGCTCGATGCGAGCCACACGAAGTTCGGCAAGTCACTCGGCGTGGGCGGTCAACCGGGATGCATCGGGCGTCCCGTCAAGCGCGGGAGATTCGTGCTGCTCCCGGAAGGCGGCGGCTTGACGATCGCGTCGGCCACGAGCGGGCAGACGGTGAAGCGCGTGAGCATCTCCGCGTGCACGTGGGGCACGCCGGCGGTGCTGGGGCCGACGGTCGCGGTGATGTCCGCGGGAGACGGCGGCAGCATGGCGGTCGCGGGCGTCGACCCTGTGGCGGGACGGGTGCGATGGCGCGTGCCGGCGCCGCCGAATCCGACGCGGACGTCGTACGTTCCGACGCTGACCGCGAGCGGCACACTCGCACTCGCGACGTATGCGAAGAAGGCGCTGGTCATCAACGCGGCAGGACGCGTGCGGCACGAGGTCGCGCTCGAAGGCGTGACCCTGGCGGCGGCCGCAACGGGCGGCCGCGTCGTGTGCGCCACCAGATCCCGCAACGTGGTCGTGGTGGACCTGACAGCCGGAACGACGCGGTCGCTCGGGAAGATGGACTCGGAGATCGGGGCGCTGTACGTCGCACCGGACGGCCACGTGTACGTCGGGGCGAGCGAGGTGCTGCGCGACCTGGGCGTCCTGTGAGCGACGCGCGCCTCACACCCGCGGCGACCGTGCAGGAGACGATCCTGCGCTTGATGCGCTTTTGGGGCGACCGCGGATGCGTGCTCGTGCAGCCGTACCCGAGCGAGGTCGGCGCGGGCACATTCAACCCCGCGACGTTTTTGCGCTGCTTGGGTCCCGAGCCGTGGAATGCGGCGTACGTGGAGCCGAGCCGCCGTCCCAAGGACGGACGCTACGGCGAGAACCCGAATCGCCTGCAGCAGTTCTTCCAGTACCAGGTCGTGCTCAAGCCGTCGCCCGCAGACGTGCTCGAGCAGTACATCCAATCGCTTGAGGCGCTCGGCATTGAGCGCGCGCTCGGCGATCTGCGTTTCGTCGAGGACGATTGGGAATCGCCGACGCTCGGCGCATCGGGACTCGGCTGGCAGGTGTTGCTCGACGGACTGGAGATCACGCAGTTCACGTACTTCCAGCAGG
>CAZEPH010000294.1:0-4095 GCA_964514075.1 uncultured bacterium
GAGCGTATTGTCGGCGTGCTTGCCGCCGTTGATCACGTTCATGAGCGGCACGGGCAGGATGCGTGCGCCTGCACCCCCGAGGTAGCGATAGAGCGGGAGATCGTGCGCCGCGGCCGCGGCGTGCGCGCACGCGAGCGACACCCCCAGCAGCGCGTTGGCTCCGAGCTTCGACTTGTCCGGCGTTCCGTCGGCCGCGATCAGCGCCGCATCCAGTCCCGTTTGATCCGTCGCATCGCGACCGACCACGACGGGCGCGAGCGTGGCGCGGACGTTCGCCATAGCCGTCCGCACGCCCTTGCCGAAGTAGCGTTTCTTGTCGCCGTCGCGCAGTTCGAGTGCTTCGTGCGCCCCGGTCGATGCACCGCTGGGCACCGCGGCGCGTCCGCACGCGCCGCCCGCTAGGCGAACGTCCACCTCCAGCGTGGGATTACCTCGCGAGTCGAGGATCTCCCTCGCACTCACGGACTCGATGCGGGACAGCATGGGATGACCTCCAGGAGATGAGAGCAGCGAAAGTATCCGTCGGCCGCGGGCCGGTCAAGCGATCCTCCCGTGGCAGAGGCGGTTAGCTTGACGGTCGAGGCGCCCGGTCACTACGCTGCCGCGCGATTTGCACTATAGATGGTGCGCAACCTCGTCGGGGACGAGCGCGTACTCGACTCACGCTGACGGGGAGGGCGTGTGGAGCGAGATGACAATCGTCTCATCCAGGACGCTCTCGCGGGGGACCAGGCCGCGTACGCGGAGCTGGTGCGCCGGCATCGCCAACGGGTGTACTCGCTGGCGTGGCGCATGGTGCGGAACGACACGGATGCCGAGGACATCGCGCAGGAAGCGTTCCTCCGGGCGTTTCGTGCTCTTCCCACCGTCGACCTCACCCGGCCGTTCATGCACTGGCTCATGCGCATCACCACGAACCTGGGGCTCGACTATCACCGGCGGAAGAAGGCACGGCCCGAGTTGCTGGGCCCGCCGCCGGGTGTCGAGGATGACGACTGGCATCCGCGCGACGTCGATCCCGGGCCGTTGCCCGACGCACGCGTCGCGGAGCGCGAGAGCGGTGAGCGAATGGAAGCGATTCTGTCGGAGCTGCCGCCGCACTACCGCGCGGTGGTGGAGCTGCGATACGTGCAGGACCTGAGTTACGAGGAGATCGCGATGACACTCGACCTGCCGCTCGGCACCGTGAAGGCGCAGATCCACCGCGCACACGCTCTGGTGCGGCGCTCACTCGGGCACGCATCGTGAAGGGAGGAACCATGCGCGGAGTCGGTGCTCTGATGGTGGCGATGCTCGCGTGCGCGCAGATCGCGGAAGCGCGCGAGGACCGCACGTTTACGTTCACGAGCCGCCGCGTACTGCCCGTGAGCGGGGAGACGCGTCTCGAGATCGCCAACCGCACCGGGGAAGTCACGGTGGTGCCGAGCAGCGACGGCCACGTCACCGTGTCGATCGAGAAGCGCATCAGCGCGCGCGATGAGGCGGAAGCCGCCCGCATCGACAAGACGACCATCGTGGAGACGGGAACCGCGGGTGGCGTGATTTCCGTGCGCGTGAAGTACCCGCGCATTTCGCGGAAGGTCGGCATCTTCCACATCGACGCGCTCGGCTTGAACGAGACGGTCGTCCTCTCCATCGCCGCTCCGCCGCTGATGGCCCTGTCGCTCAACACGGCGAGCGCCGACGTGGTGGTGCGGGCGATGCGAGGTCCCGTCGACTTGGACATGACGAGCGGTGATGCGCAGCTAGTGAATCTCGGAAGCTCGGTCGACTGCACGGTCACGAGCGGCGACCTGGAAGTGCGCGGAGCCGCCGGTCCCGTGGAGGTGCAAGGCACGTCCTGCGACCTGCGCTTGAGCGGCATCTCCAAGAGCACCATCGTGCGCACCTCGAGCGGCGACGTCACCGCACGCGGTCTCGGCGCGGTGAGCGTGAAGACCACGAGTGGCACGATCCGCCTGCGCGACGTGGGCACCGTCGACGTGCAGAGCTCCAGCGGTGACGTCAGCATCCTCGGGGGCAAGGGGCGCGCCCGCATTCGCACCGTTTCGGGGGAGTGCGACGTGGATCTCTCTCCGCGTCCGGGCGACTCGATCGAAATCAACTCGACGTCGGGCGACGTCACGGTGCGCGTACCGCCCGCGGGGGGTCTCGATGTGGGCGTGGCGACGACGAGCGGCACGATTACGTCGCGCGTGCCGATGCGCGTGCGCACCGCGACGCGGAGCGAACTCGCGGGGCGCGTCGGCAAGGGCGGCGCCTCGCTGTCGGTGTCCACGGTTTCCGGCACCGTCGTCATCGATCGGTCGATGGAATGAAACAACCTTGTCGTGCGATGCGTCCGGCGAAGGGGATGTGCACCACGGAACCAAGGAGACGGAGATGACCTGCGCGGAGTGTCGTGAGTGGATCATCGACACGGCGGATGACGCGAATGCTCGCGTCAGCGAACACGTGCGCGGGTGCGCGGCCTGCGCGGAGGAACTTGCGTTCGTTCGCGGTGTGAGCGCCGCGATGCGCCGGTTGCCGCTGCGCGATCCCGGGCCGTCGTTCGACGCGCGCGTCCTTCAACGGTGGAACGCGGAGTCGCGCGCGCTCGTCGTCGCGCCGTTCGGGTGGATGCGGCGCTTCGCCGTCGGATACGCCGCGGTGTGGAGCGCCGTCGCCGCCGGGCTTCTCGTGTGGATGACTGCGGCCGGTGGCGCGTCGCGCGTCGTGAGCCTCCTGGCTGACCTCGTCGGGCCGGCGTCTGCCCGCTGCATGTCGGCGACGCGCAGCGTGGTGGACGTGCTGGCGAGCATCGCAATCGCAGCGGACATCGTGTCGACTCTCGCGCGCGTGCTGCAGCCGGCGACGCTGGCGCTCATTCGTGCCCTGCACACGCCGCAATCGCTCGCATTGCTTCTCGTGTGCGGAACCGCCGTCGCTCTCGTGATTCAATCGAACAACAGAAGGAGGACCCACCATGTGCACGCGTTCATTTAGCGTCTCGAGCGTGCGCGCGCTCGCGCTGGCTGCAGGTCTCGTCGTCCTCGTTGCAGGCCCGTGGGGTGGATGGTCCGTCGCGCAAGAAGGATCGATCGACACGAGCGGCATCGCAACGGAAGTACACATCGACGACGAGGGCGTGCAAGTTCGTTCGAAGAACGGCACGCAATCGAAGAAGGGCGTGCACATCAAGGTGGCCACCGACAAGTCCATGCCACCCGTTCCGGAGCCGCCGGCTCCGCCCAATATCGACATCACCGTCGGGGACGACAACGCGAACGACATCGTGCGGTTCGGTTCGGACATCACGATTCACGCCGGCAAGAAGGTCGACGGCAGCGTCGTGGCAATCGGTGGGAAGATCACCGTCCTCGGCGAGGTGATGGAAGACGTCGTTTCCATCGGCGGCGGCATCGAAGTGAAGCCGTCCGGCGTGATTCACGGCGATGCGGTCGCGGTCGGAGGAGCGGTCAACTCCGACGTCGGATCCACGATCGGCGGCGAGGACGTCTCGATCGGCTTCGGCGCATTGAAACTGCTCGGATTCCTCGGACTCCTTGCGGGGATCGGATCGTTCGGCGCGGCTGTCGGTTTGCTGCTCGTTCTCGTGATGATTGGGATCATCGCGCTCGTGCTCGCGCGGACGCGCATGGAGCGCATGCTCGCGGCGTATGACCACAACATGGGGCGCTTCTTCCTGTCCGGTTTCCTCTGGACGATTGCGTTCGGGCCGCTGTTCATCCTGCTGCTCGTCACCGTGATCGGGATTCCCGTCGCAATCCTGCTCCCATTCGTCTATGCGCTTGCATACCTCGTGGGCGTGTCGTGCTCGGGGATGTACCTCGGGCGGAGGCTGCGGCCCCACTCGAGCCTCCGCATGGCGGCGCTCATCGGCATCGGCGTGCTGGTCCTCGTGCAGTGGTGTGGCGGATGGATGTCCGAGACCGGCTGGCTGAAGGTGTTCGGTTGGGTGCTCTCGTTGCTGGGGTTCTTCGGGTGGCTGTGGGCGTTCTTCACAGGACTGGGTGCAGTGTGGGTGACCCGTTTCGGCGATGTGAAGCGCACGGATCGCATGCAGTCGGAGACAGCGACCCCACAGCGCACGCC
>CAZEPH010000295.1:0-4086 GCA_964514075.1 uncultured bacterium
TTGCCGCGGACGACCTTGTGGATGCGGTCCTTCGATGCGGCCCACCGCGCGATCAACTTGCCGGGCGCGGCCGAGCACGGCGCTGCATCCGCGCACGCGCGACCGCACGGCAGAACCAGACACAGGAGCAACATGACGACGCGGACGCGCACCCCGTGAGCGTACCACAGCACGCTAGGCCGTGACCTCACCGAGTACCTGGCGCATGGTGAAGAGGGCCACCATGTCGACGCCGAGTGCGGCCAGCGACTCGCGCCCGCCCTGCTCGCGATCCACCACGCAGACCACGGCCACCACCTCCGCCCCTGCCGCGCGCACGGCCTCGATTGCGTGGATCACCGATCCACCGGAGGTGATGACGTCCTCGATCAGCACCGTGCGCCATCCCGCTTCCAAGTGACCGTCGATCTTCTGCGCCGCGCCGTGGTCCTTCGCTTCCTTGCGGACCATGAAACCTGGCACGGGATGCCCGGCCGTCGCGCTGGCGAGAATCGTGCTCGCGACGAGCGGGATCGCACCGGCCACGGGTCCGCCGATCGCGTGCGGTTCGAAGGCGTGCGCGCGTTCCCAGAGCGCCGGGCCCAGTTCCGCGAGCGCGAGAGCATCGAGGCTCGCGCGCCGGACATCGACGTACACGCTCGATGTCTTCCCCGATGCGAGAACGAAGTGCCCGCGCTTCACGCAGAGTCGTTCCAGTCTGTCGCGGAGCGTCATGCGAAGGCTCCTTCCCGGCCGTGTGCGAGGAGATCGGCGACGGCGTCGATCGCATAGGGTGAATCGTCGGCCGTGTCGATCACCGTGATGTGCGGGCGGAGCGCCGCCGCATCGAGGATGTGTGCATTGCGCGTGAGAACGATCACCGCGCACCCGCGGTGATCGTGTGCGCGCGCGAGCGCGGCGCGCTGCGCCGCACTCGGTTCGGTGCGCGCGGCGATGACCGCCACGAGCGTGCTCGCCGCGTCGGTCCCTCCGCTCCCGTCGATGCGCACGCCGCGTTCGGCCAAGCGCGCACCGAGTGCGTCCGACGCTTCGTCGCCTGCGAAGAACACCTGGGAGAGGCGTGAGAGCGGCGCGCCCGAGAGGCGCACCGCGGCGCGCGCGATGCGCTGCGCAAGAACGTGCGCATCCGGATCATCCACCGGCGCACCGCTCGCGCGCCGCGCGTAGCGGGCGCGCAGCGCGCGCACACGCGCGAGCGACGCGTCCACTTCCGCGCCGAGGGCGCGGTCCGCGCGCACCGCGCGGAGCGCGTCCTCGGCGTCCTCGGGGTTCATCGCGAACAGGAGTAGATCGCAGCCCGCAGCGAGCGCGCCGCGCGCGCGCGCGCCCGGCGATCCGATCGCCGCCGCGCCGCCCATCGCGAGATCGTCCGTCACGATGACGCCGCCGAATCCCCACGCGTCGCGCAACGTGCCGGCGATCGCCGCGCGCGAGAACGTGGCGGGCGTCTGCGCGTCGAGCGCGTCGACGATCACGTGCGCGGACATCACGAGCGGCGCACCCGCTGCGATCGCCGCACGAAACGGCGCGGCGTCCACCGCCTCCCATTCCGCGCGCGAGCGGCGCACGCGCGGAACGCCGCGGTGCGAATCCACCACGGTCGCGCCGTGACCCGGGAAGTGCTTCGCGCACCACGCCACGCCCGTGTCGTCGAAGCCGCGCGCCGTCGCGTCCGCGTATCGCATCACAACGTCCGCGGTCACTCCATACGCGCGCGTGCCGATCACGGGGTTGCGCGGTTCACTGTTCACGTCCACGCACGGCACGTAGTCCAGCGACACGCCGAGCGCGCGCAGGCGTCTCCCTTGCGCACGCGCCAGGAGCCGCGCGTCCTCTTCGGTCCCGCCGCGCGCGAGCGCCGCGGGCAAAGGAAACGCGCGCAACGGCGTCGGAAGCTGTGACACGAAGCCGCCTTCCTCGTCGATGCTCACGATCGGCGCGACGCCCTCCGCCTCGAGCACCGACCAAATGCGATCGATCGCATCGAGCCACTCGTTCACGCTCGACGCCATCGGGCGAAAGACGATCACCCCGCTCGGACGCACGCGTCGCAGTCGATCCAGGTCCGCGCTCTCGAGGGGGCGACGCACGCCGAGGAGGAACAGCTCGCCCAGAGCATCCGTGCGGTCGCTCACGCGAGCACCGCCCGCGGGAACGATGGAACTTTATCCATGACCTGCGTTATTCTCCTGCGCCAGTCGGTCCACCGTCGCGCGGCGGACCGACGTTTCGTCTCCACCCCTGAGGATCCCCGACACCATGATGAACCGCCTGCTCTCCGCGTGCGCTCTCGCCGGCGCGGTGTGCTGCGTCTCGCCCGCTTGGGCCGGCAGCAACATCGGCGCGCGCGCGACACTCTCGTTCCGCAGCGACAGCCTCGTCACGACGCCGCCGACGCCGACACCGACTATTCTCAAGGTGTACGTGTGGATCGAAGGTGCGCGTCGCGTGTTGGGCGCGGAGTATAGCGTGCGCTGGCACACCGCGGGAGGAGATAGCGCGCTGACCGTCTTGGGAGAAAAGCACCCGAGCGGCGCCGAGTGCGGGGAGTACCTCCTCCGCGGGCACAGCATCGGCATCCCGCGCGACATCACGCCCAACACGTGGGGCGTTGCCTTCGCGTCCGACGATCCGGACACGACGTGCACGAGCGGCCCCATTTCCGAGATCCTGTTCGACGCATCGGCTCTCTCCGGACGCCCCGCTGTCATCGAGTTGTGCGACGCAGGGCTTCTCGATGACGGAAACGACGAGGATCACATCGCCGTGCAGGGCGACGTCCGCGTAAACGCTGGAGCGGATCAGCTCCCTCTGCCGTGCGGTTCGCCCGTGCTGCACACGCTCACGCCGCGTGCGGCCTCTCCGATCGGCGGCGGTGCCGCCGTGCTCACCGGCATGCGCTTGACGGGCGTGACGGATGTCCGTGTCGGTGGTGTCCCGGCCAGCAACGTTCGCGTTCTCGACGACACGCACGTCTCTTTCACGATGCCGCCACGCACTCTCGGCGTGGCCGATGTGCGTGCCACGCTCGCGGACGGCCGATCCGGATGGCTCGTGCAAGGCGCCGTCTACACGAACGCTCCCGCGCCGACGATCACAGCCGTCCTCCCCGACACCGTCGTGATGGGAACGCCCGTGACGATTCAGGGGACGGGGTTCGTGGGTCGCATGAACGTCCGCATCGGCGGCATGCTCTCGCCGCGCGTGCATGTGATCAGCAGCACGCTTCTCACAGCGGACGTCCCGACGCGGAGAGTGGGCAACGCCGGCATTCGCCTCGAGATGCCCGACGGCCAGACATTCGACTGGCCCGGCACCGTGCATCTTCTCGCGTCGGCACCGTAAGCAGGGGCAAAACGACGGGCGGCCCCGCACGCGCAGTGCCGGGCCGCCCGCGTTAAGAAGACCGTGACTAACTCGTGTAGAGTTTCTTGATGCTCCCCCACGTGGACGGCTCCACCGGCGTGACCGGAAGAATTTCCACCGCCATGAAGAAGTTGGCGACGGGGTTTCCACCGAAGAAGTAGAAGCCGGGGCCCGAGGGGCCGTTGAAGTTGTAGTAGTAGTCGTGGCTCGAACCGACGACCGGCGGGTCATAGATCAACGGACCGCGGGTCGTGCCGGCTTGTTGGATCTGCATGCTCATGTACACGTCCTGGCCGATCACGGGGCCCCCCGTGACGTCCACGTGGAATCCGAACGCACCGCCGCCCGGAAGTCCGGTGAGCGTGTACGGTCCCGCGACCAGCGTCGACGGCGGGTTCGTGTCCACCGCATCGTTCGCGTAGAACTTGAACACGATGTCGATGTTGCCGGTGACGGACTTCTGGTACGCGAAGTCGAATCCCGTGAGCACACCGCCCGCGACCATGTGCAGGTCGTCGGCGAATTCCTGGTTGGACCGCGACGTGAAGAAGCCCGTCGCGTTGACCGTGTTGTCGTACATGTTCGTCCCACCAGCCAACGAACCGTTGCCGATCGTGAACCGCTGCAACGGACCTTGGTTGGGGAGTCGGATAGCCTCTGTGCGGAGCACCGTGCCCACCGCACCCGCGGTCGACGCGGTGAGGAGCGCAGCAGCACACA
>CAZEPH010000296.1:0-4083 GCA_964514075.1 uncultured bacterium
GCCGCGCCCGGCAAGTTGATCGCGCGGAGGGCCGCATCGTCCTCTCCATCGAGCGACGGCGCGGCGCGCGTGCTCACCGCCGCGGGCGTGGTGCGGCACGAGACGGTCTTCTCAGCGCGTTCCGCTATTGTGCGCCGGTACGTTCGCCTGCACCTCGCGCCGGATCTGGACGTGGAATCGGCCGCCGTGCGCTTGCGCGCCTCCGGTCTCTTCGAGTCCGTCGAGACGATTCCACGGTGCCGCGTGCTCGGCACCACCAACGACCCGTCGCTCGCCCAGCAGTGGCATCTGCGCACGGCCGCGGGGCACGACACGCACGCACGCGAAGCGTGGGATGTGACGCAGGGCGACTCGACGGTCCTCATCGGCATCGCCGACACAGGCGTGGATTGGCAGCACCCGGACCTCGGCGGCGTCTCGCCGTTCACGGGCGGTAGCGTCGCAACGAACTGGACCGAAGCCGGCGGGCTCCCGGGCGTCGACGACGACAACAACGGGTACATCGACGATGTGCGCGGTTGGGACTTCGTGACGGGCGTGAACGCGTGGCCGGGCGAGGACGGAGACGCACCGGACGGCGATCCATCGGATTTCAACGGTCACGGAACGCAGTGCGCGGGTATCGCGAACGCCCTCACCGACAACGCCACCGGCGTGGCCGGCATCGGCTGGCGATGCCGCGTGCTCCCGCTGCGCGTAGGATTCTCGGGCCAGGCTCCCGACAACAGCGAGGTTGGATACGTCGACATGGATTTCGCCGCGGAAGGCATCGTCTACGCCACGGATCGCGGCGCCGTGGCGGTGAATTGCAGCTGGGCGTCTGCGTATTCGCCGGCGCTGTCGGATGCGGTGGACTACGCCGTGGCGCACGGCGTGGCGATCGTCGCGGCTGCAGGCAACGCCGGGAACGAATCGCAGGAGGGCAACTGGCTCTCGACGCGCGGCGATTGCATCGACGTCGCGGCTACGGATTCCTTCGACGTCAAGCCGTCGTTCTCGAACTACGGAAGTTGGGTGGATATTGCGGCGCCGGGTTTGTCCGTGTTCACGACCTACTATCAGCACACGACCGGCGCGCATACCTACGCGTACGCGGGTGGAACGTCGTTCGCGGCCCCGTGTGTGAGCGGGGCGATCGCTCTGCTCCGCGCGGTGCGGCCGGCGGCGACGCTCAGCGAGTTGCGCGCACGATTGCTCGCGAGCGCCGATCCGATCGATGCACTGAACGCGAGCACGTACGCCGCGAAGCTGGGATGGGGACGCGTGAACGCGTTCGCTGCCGTGGCGGGCGATCCCGCGCGCTGGGAGACGCAAGTGAGCGCCTCCGTGAAAGCCAACCTCGTGGTCGGAGATCTCCCGGGCGTACCGGGCGCCGTGGTGGTGGTGGGCGACGATGCCACGGTCCGCGTGCTCGGAACGAGCGGAGCCGTGGCGCCGGGATGGCCCCAGCCGTGCGGCGCGTCGCCTGGGGCTCCGGCGATCGGCGTGGTCGGCGGTGGTCCGGCTGTCGTGGTGTGCGGAGCGGATTCGCTGGTGCGTGCGTATCGCGTCGACGGAACGAACGCCGCGGGATGGCCGCGTGCGCTCGGCGCGCCGGTGCGCACGGGAGCCGCGATCGGTGTGATTCGGGCGGCTTCTCCACCCGCGGTCGTCGTGGGGACGGATGCTCGGCAGCTCTGGGCGCTGGGAGGCGACGGCGCGGTGCTGCCCGGGTGGCCCGTCACGCTCGGCGGTGTGATTCGTGCCACGCCGGCGCTCGGCGATGTGGACGGGGACGGCGTGACCGACGTGGTCGTAGGTACCACGGACTCGTCGGTGTACGCGGTGCGCGGAGACGGGACGATCATCGCCGGATGGCCGGTGAAGCTCACGGGCAGCGTGTCCTCCGCGTGCGCGATCGGCGATGTGGACGGAGACGGCGCGCTGGACATAGCCGCGGTCACCTCCGACGGAAAAGCGTGGTCGATCGATCACACAGGAGCAGTGCGCAACGGGTGGCCGGTGACGGTCGGCACGTTCTCACCGCCCGCGCCGGCGCTTGCGGATCTCGACGCGAACGGCACGCTGGAGACTATCGTCGGCTCGGGGACGAACCTGCACGTGCTGCAGTCGAGCGGCGGCGCGTTCGCCGGATGGCCCGTGACGCTCACGGGCACGGTGCAGTCCGCGCCCATCGTGGCGGACGTCACCGGCGACGGCGCGCTGAGCATTCTCGCGGGGACGAGCCTCGGTCAGTTGATCGCGCGCACGACGTTCGGGCTTCCGGTGAGTGGATGGCCGCGTCTGCTCGGCGGCGCCATGCGCAGCGCGCCTGCGGTGGGGGATGCATCGGCCGACGGCCGTCCGGACATCGTGGCGGCGACGAACGACGGGTGGATCGTGTCGCTGCCGCTTCCCGGAGCCCTCCGCGACTCCGCGGGGCTACCGTGGCCGATGGCGGGCCACGATCCGGCGCGTTCCGGGCGTAGCGGGGCGGATGCCTCGACGGACGCGCGCGGCTCGCGCGAGACGACGACGCCCGTCACGCGCGCGCTCGTGCACGCACATCGCGGTACGATTGAACTCGCCCTCTCGGGCGACGCGCCGGCGTTCGCCGTCATGGACCTCCTCGACGTGCGCGGGCGTCTCGTGAGGACCTGGGCGGCACGCGGCGAACGCACACGCGTGCGCGCGAACGTCGCAGCGGGGGTGTATCTTGTACGCGTGCGCGTCACCGAAGGCGCCGAGACTGTCACGCGCATCGTGCTCCTTCCGTAGGTTGACCGCACCGCGCGGGCGGGCTACCGTGCCGCGCCATTCACGGAGGGCTCCCGACCCAGCATGTCATTCGTCCATCTGCACACGCATTCCGAGTTCAGTCTCCTCGACGGCGCGCAGCGCATCGGTGACATCGTGCGCCGCGCGAAAGAGTGGGGGATGCCCGCCGTCGCTCTGACGGATCACGGCAACCTGTTCGGCGCGGTGCAGTTCTACGAGAAGGCAACGGACGCGGGCATCACACCCATCCTGGGATGCGAGATCTACGTCGCGCCCGGATCCCGCACCGATCGATCGCGCGGGGAGGCCGGCGCGCGGGAACCGTACGAGCACATGGTGCTCCTCGCCACAAACGATCAGGGGTATCGCAACCTCATGGCGCTTGTGTCGCGGGCGTATCTGGAGGGCTTCTACTACCGCCCGCGCGTCGACGACGAGTTGCTGGCGGAGTATGCGGGCGGTTTGATCGCGCTCTCCGGGTGTTTGTCTGGACGCGTTGCCTCGAACGTGATCAAGGGCGACATGCCGGCGGCGACCGCGGCCGCAATGCGCTATGGCGACATATTCGGCCGCGGCAACTTCTACCTGGAAATACAAGATCACGGGATGGAGTTGGAACGCACGGCCGCACGCGGGGCGATCGAGATCGCGCAGAAGACGGGCCTGCCGCTCGTGGCGACCAACGACAGCCACTACCTCGAACGAGCGCATGCGCAAGCGCACGACGTGTTGATCTGCATTCAAACGGGCAAGATGGTCAGCGACACGGATCGCCTGCGCTTCGAGGGCGCCGACGTGTATTTCAAGTCGCCCGACGAGATGCGCGCGCTCTTCGCCGAGCGGCCCGATGCGATCGACAACACGCTGGCCATCGCCGAGCGGTGCTCGATGAAGCTCAAGCTGGATCAAATGCTCCTGCCCGCATTCCCCATTCCCGCGGGGTATGCGGACGACGCCAGCTACCTGGCGGATCTTGCGCGGGTGGGGTTGTCCCAGCGTTACGCGACGGTCACGCCGGAACTCGAGTCCCGTCTCTCGTACGAGTTGAACACGATCACGCAAATGGGCTTCCCGGGGTACTTTCTGATCGTGCGGGACTTCTGCCAGAAGGCCCGGGAAATGGGTGTGGCCGTGGGACCGGGGCGGGGGTCGGCGGCGGGGAGCCTCGTGAGCTACGTCCTCGGGATCACCGACCTGGATCCCATTCGCTTTGGGCTCATCTTCGAACGCTTCCTCAATCCCGAGCGCGTGACCATGCCCGACATCGACATCGACTTCGACGATCGCGGACGGGACCGCGTGATCAAGTACGTGGTCGAGAAGTAC
>CAZEPH010000297.1:0-4083 GCA_964514075.1 uncultured bacterium
GACCTCCAGTACCGCAAACTGACGCTCTATCCAACTGAGCTACGGGCGCGCCGGCACGCGGCGGCTAGAACGCGAGGCGCGTTGTGAGCGCCAGCGTGCGCGACCAATCCGAGAGGCGATACGTGGTGGCCACGTCCACGTCCCGCGCGCTGTTGGCGAAACTCACGAGCAGGTCCGCGTTCACTCTCCCCGAGAGCGCGTAGCCCGCACCGCCCGTGAGTCGCGTGATCCGATCGTGAGAGTCCGGCATCGAGGCGCGCGAATACCCGGCGCGCGCCAGCAATGCGGGCACGATGCGCATCTCCACGCCGGCCCGCACCACGTGCAGCGTTGCGTCCGTCGCGACCGGCGAAGCCGCGAGCGAGTCTGTGACGGACGTCTTCCCCGTCGCGTACTCGAGACCCACCGTCGCCCCGTCGCCCAGACGCACGCTTCCGCCGAAGGTCGCGGCCGACACCGTGGTACCCACGACCGAGTTGCCGAAGATGCGGGCGGTGATCACGCTGTCCTGCAGCGATGGATCGCTCGCGGCGCGGCGCGCCGACGATCCTTCCGTGCGGTCGTAGGCCGCAGCGAGTTGAAGGGGCATCTTGTTCGGACGGAGCGTCCACCGCGTGTGCAGACCCGTTTCTTCCATCCGGTCACGAAAGCGCGTGCCGCGTGCTTGAATGGACCCTCCGGTCCGTTGCAGCGCGATCAAGTCGCCCCAGTTCAGTTCGTACGTCTCATTGCCCGACGCGGTCGTCCGGTCGTACGCGACGGCGCCACGGAGCATCGTCCCGAGCGTCACGAACATGTGCGCGCCGCGCTGCCACACGGGAAGGTTTTCCTCGAAGAGATCGTAGTGCGCGGAACTCGCGCGATAGCGCAGTCCGTTCGCCAGCCCACGCAAACGTGTGTCGATGTGGTTGACGCGACCGCCGATCACCACACCTGACAGCGGCGTGATCGCGAGGCCGAGGCCCGTGTCCCAGCTCTTCGACTCGTATTCGGTCACGTAGTTGATCACGCGCCCCGCGCGCTCGGATTCGGAGCGGAACATCTCGCTCGCCGCAAATGAGATACGCGCTCCAAACTGCTTGTTGTAGATCAGGCCGTACGACGGACGCGATCCATCCACGGTGAGGGACGAGTCGATCGGCAGCGGGTTCATGTTCGCGTCGAGGAACTTGTTGTACACCGTATCCGGATTCGGGTCGGTGCGCGGGACGCCGTTGATCGCACCGGCCACCTGCGCGATCGACACTGCCCATCGCAAGTCGTTCGCGGCGAACGACGGGGAGCGGAACGAGGTTTCTTCGCGGCCCAGACGCACGCCCACCGCCTGTCGTCCCGGCGTCCGGAACGTGAGAAACCCCTGTGACTCGGAGAAGTCCACCTTGTTCGACAAGTCCGTGTCCCACGGGCTGCGCTGCAGCCACACGTCCGCAGACGACGTCGCGCGGTCTTCGAGCAACCCCGCGTAGTTGTGGCCGTAATCGAGAAGCGTGATCTCCGCGTCTTCGTCGTCCACGGCGATCGTCAGCCCGCCCATCGCGGCCAGCCGCTGACTCGGTGTGAGCATCGACTCGCGCAGCGGCGTGCCGGTGAGCCAGCGCTCCAACACCTGTGCGTGCGCATTCGGCGACATCGCCGCGCACGCGAGAACTGCGAGGAGGGCGACACCTCGTCGGGACATCCGGTCAGATTCTCCTTTCGTCGGACGCGTCGCGATGCGAGACCGGGAGACTTCGGCCGATCGTTCCGCTGGATCGCGGGGCGCACGCACGCGCCCGCGAGCGGGGGATCCTGGAGGCTGGGAAACGGCGAAGCACTCGAACCGAGGAAGTGTTGAACGGCTTGCCCGAGCCCAGGCGCGCGAGTCTAGGGAGGGCTCTGAGGAGTGTCAAGCGCGACCTCCGGCGCTGTGCTCCCCGGCCACCACGAAGCGCCAGGGGCGCTCGGTCGCGCGGCGAATGCCGATGCGCGGGGTGGCGCGGATCCGTGCCGGATCGACGTTCTCGCCCCACGTCAGCCGCAAAGGGCCGCGGAGCAGATCGCACCCGTCGTCGACGCGTGTGATCGCGAACGCCTGGCAGACCATCGCCGGGCCCGCCGCCAGGCGCGCGCGGCGCGCGGGATCCACGCCGCGGCGTCGAGCCATGAGAGCGATCCCGCGTTCTGGCCGGACGGCGCGAATCAGCACAGCCGTCGCCACCCCCGGCTCGCCCGTCACGACGTTCATGCAGTAATGCATGCCGTAGGTGAAGTACACGTACGCATGCCCCGCTTCCCCGAACATGCTCGCGTTGCGCGGCGTGCGGCCGCGGTACGCGTGCGACGCGGGATCGTCCGCTCCGTGGTACGCCTCCGCCTCCACGATGATTCCGTCTACCACGCCGTCGTCCGTCTCGCGTACGAGCCGCAGGCCCAGGATCTCGCGCGCAACCGTCACGGAATCGCGCGCGAAGAAGCCGCGCGGGATCCGGCCGCGCACGCTAGTGCCCGACGGGCTCGAGCGACACGCTGGGGAACGCGGCGAGCGTTTCCATGAAGGCATGCTGGATTTCCGCGAGGCGCTGCTCCGTGCGTGCCTCGAAGCGCAGCACGAGCACCGGCTGCGTGTTCGACGCTCGCACGAGCCCCCACCCGTCGCCGAAGAGCACGCGCGCGCCGTCGATGTCGATCACGTCGTGCGTCTTCTTCCACGCCGCCGTGAGATCCGCGACGACCCGGAACTTGTCCGCGTCCGCACAGCTCACGCGAATCTCCGGCGTGGAGACGTACGACGGCAGCGAATCCGCGATCGCCGAGAGCGGTCCGTCCTGTCGCGCGACGATGCTCGCGAGACGCGCCGACGCGAAGATGCCGTCGTCGAAACCGAAGTAGTCGTCGGCGAAGAACATGTGTCCGGACATTTCTCCCGCGAGGGGTGCGCCGCTTTCGCGCATCTTCGCCTTGATGAGCGAGTGGCCCGTCTTCCACATGACGGGCGTGCCGCCGTGCGCGGTGATGTCGTCGGGGAGCGCCTGCGAGCACTTCACGTCGAAGATCACTTCGGCGCCCGGGCGGCGCGTGAGCATCTCGCGCGCGATGATCGCGAGCACGCGATCGCCCCAGATGATGCGCCCCTTCTCGTCGATCAAACCCACGCGATCCGCGTCGCCGTCGTACGCGATGCCGATGTCCGCGCGCTCGTGCACCACGCGCTCGCGCAATTCGGCGACGTACGCTTCGACGGCGGGATCGGGAAGGTGATTCGGAAACGTCGGATCGGGTTCGGAGTACATCTCGATCACGTCGTGTCCGAGTTCTTTCAAGATGCGTGGTCCGACGGGACCGGCGGTGCCGTTCCCCGAGTCCACGACGATTCGCAGCGCGCGCCCGCGCGCCGTGCGATCCACCACGGTGCGCACGTACGCGTCGACGATGCCCGCGCGCTCCGTGCGCGTGCCGCTCGTGCAGCCCGCAAACTCCTGATCGTCGATGATCCGGCGCAGTTCCTGAATCTCCGGGCCGAAGAGGCTCCCGAGCCCGCGGCAGATCTTGAACCCGTTGAACTCGACGGGATTGTGACTCCCCGTGACCTGCACGCCGCCTGTGGCGCCCGTCGCGTGTATCCCGAAGTACAGCGTCGGCGTGGGAACGATACCCACGTCGATCACGTTCGCGCCGCCCGAGAGGAGCCCGCGGGTCAGCGCCGCGACGATACGCGGGCTCGAGGGTCGCACGTCGCGACCGACGGCGAGCGTCTGTGCGCCGTCGCGCCCCAGGTACGTGGCGATCGCGCGGCCAAGGTTCTCGACGACGTCGTCGGTGAGGTCGACGTCGGCAATGCCGCGGACGTCGTACTCGCGAAAGATGTGCGGGTTCATTCCGGTCTCCGTTCGGACGATACGGGTTTCTGTTGGCGCAACGCCGCGTCGATGAATCGATCCAGGTCGCCATCCATCACGCGCTGCACGTCGGAGAGTTCCTCTCCCGTGCGGTGATCCTTCACGATCGTGTACGGCTGGAACACGTACGACCGAATCTGATGGCCCCAGGCGATGTCCTTCTTCTCGCCCGTGATCGTCGCCATCTTCTCACGCTCCTTCTCCTTCA
>CAZEPH010000298.1:0-4080 GCA_964514075.1 uncultured bacterium
GGTGGGTTCGATTCCCACACGTTCCCGCCATCGTCGCTTCGCGTGGATCGCCGTCGCGCTCATCGCTCTGGTGAGCGTGCGGGTGGCTCACGCGCAGGCGCCGCCCGACTCGACGCAGCTTCCGCTCGTTCGCACGATCGGACGGCCCGGTGCTCCAGCGACGAATTCGAGCGAAACGCGCACAGACGCTCCGGACGTCGGGGCGTCCGGGGAATTGCGGCCCGCGTTCGCGCCGGTCGAAGGAGCCGCACAGCGCGACGATCCCTGGAGGGTCATGGTCCGCTCAGCGCTCGTGCCCGGATGGGGGCAGGCGTACAACCGACAGTGGTTCAAGGCGGGACTCGTGATCGCCGGCGAAGGAGCACTCATCGCGACGGCAGTGACGTATCGCATCAAGGCGAACGGAGAGACGGATCCGACAGTGCGGGCCGACAACGACAACACAAGCCGCGCCGCCATCTGGTATGGCGCCGGCGTGGTGCTGCTCTCGATGATCGACGCGTATGTGGACGCGCATCTCTATCGGTTTGCGGACCAGTTCCGGCCGATCCAGGTCCGGCTCGCCCCCGCGCCCGGCGCGAGCGAGACGCAGGTGACGGCTGCGCTCACGGTGGGGTTCTAACCCGGTCATGCACACACCGCGCAGCGTACGCAACTTCTGCATCATCGCGCACGTGGACCACGGCAAGTCCACGCTCGCGGACCGCCTTCTGGAAGCCACCGGCGCCGTCTCCAAGCAGGACATGATGGATCAGGTGCTCGACGACATGCCGCTGGAACGCGAGCGCGGCATCACGATCAAGGCGCATGCGATCGCGATGGACTACACGGCGCGCGACGGCGAGACGTACCGTCTCAACTTGATCGATACGCCGGGCCACGTGGACTTCACGTACGAGGTGTCGCGTTCGCTCGCCGCGGCCGAGGGCGCGCTGCTCGTAGTCGACGCCTCGCAGGGCGTGGAAGCGCAAACTATCTCCAACATGTACCTTGCCATCGAGAACGACCTCGAGATCATCCCGGTGGCGAACAAGATCGACCTGCCGGCCGCCCACGTCGATGACGTGGTGCAAGAGATGATCGACTTGATCGGGGGGCGGCCCGACTCGGTGATTCGTGCGAGCGCGAAGAAGGGGCTCGGCATCGACGAGATCCTCGAGCGCATCGTGACGGACGTGCCTGCGCCCAGCGGCGATCCGTCCGCGCCCCTCCGCGCGTTCATCTTCGACTCCGTGTTCGATCAATACCAGGGCGTCATTGCGTACATCCGCGTCGTGGACGGCACCATCCGCCCGGGCATGAAGATTCGCTTGCTCGCAACGGAGAAAACGTTCGAGGTGGGAGAGGTCGGAATCTTCCGCCTGCGGATGTCCAAGCAGAGCGAGCTGCTCGCGGGCGACGTCGGCTACGTGGTCGCGAACATCAAGAACGTGCACGACGCACACGTGGGCGACACGATCGTCGACGCGAGTGACGCGGACGCGACGCCGCTGCCCGGGTATCGTCCGATGAAGCCCATGGTCTGGAGCGGTCTCTACCCGATCGTCGCGGACGATTACGAAGTGCTCAAGGAGGCGCTCGCAAAGTTCGCGCTCAACGATGCAGCGTTTACGTTCGAACCCGAGACGTCGATCGCCCTCGGCTTCGGCTTCCGGGCGGGCTTCCTGGGATTGCTCCACAAGGAAATCGTGCAGGAGCGGCTGGAGCGCGAGTTCAACGTCAACCTCATCGCGACCACGCCGAGCGTGAGCTTCCGCGTCACCCGCACCAACGGCGAGGTGGAGATGATCCACTCGCCCGTGCAGATGCCGGCCACAAACGAGATCGAGCGGATCGAAGAGCCGCTGATGCGCGCGCGCATCGTCGTGCCGACGGAGCATCTGGGCAACGTGCTCGCGCTGGTTCAGGAGCGGCGGGGCGTGCACCAGGCGATGGAGTTTCTAGAAGACCGCCGGGCGATCGTCACCTACTTGCTCCCGCTCGCGGAGATCGTCGTGGACTTTCACGATAAGCTGAAGTCCGTCTCGCGCGGGTACGCATCGTTCGACTACGAGTTCGCGGAGTACAGCGCAGCGCCGATGTCGCGATTGGACATCCTGCTGAACGGGGATCCCGTCGACGCTCTCTCGGTGATCGTGCACCGCGACAAGGCGGAAGCGTGGGGTCGCGCCGTGGCGCTCAAACTCAAAGAGGTGATCCCGCGGCAGCAGTTCCCGATCGCGATTCAGGCGGCGATCGGTGCGAAGGTCGTCGCGCGCGAGACAATCAGCGCCCTGCGGAAGAACGTGATCGCGAAGTGCTACGGTGGAGACATTTCACGGAAGAGGAAGCTCCTCGAAAAGCAAAAGGAAGGGAAGAAGCGAATGAAGCAGATCGGATCGGTCGCGGTCCCGCAGGAGGCGTTTCTCGCCGTGCTGCGGGCGGAGTCGTGAGCATGGCACGCACGTTCGTGGGGTCCCGGACGCGTTCACGCGCGAAAGGGGCGATCCGCGAGTGGGTCGAGGCTATCGTCATGGCGCTCGTTCTCACACTCGTCATTCGCACGTTCCTCATTCAAGCGTTTCGCATCCCGTCCGGCTCCATGCTCGAGACGTTGCAGATCGGCGACTTCCTCTTCGTGAACAAGCTGGTGTACGGCGCGCGCGTGCCGTTCACCGACGAGACGCGTCTGCCGGGCCTGCGCGGGCCGAAGACCGGGGACATCGTCGTCTTCAAGTTCCCGCTCGAACCGAAGACGGACTACATCAAACGCGTGATCGCCGTCGGCGGCCAGACGGTGCAGGTCAAGGACAAGGTCGTGTACGTCGATGGCAAGCAGCTCACGGAGCCGTACGTGAAGCGCACCGATCCGCGCATCCTCGCGAGCGAGCAGAGTCCGCGTGACAACTACGGCCCGGTGTACGTGCAGGCGGGCAAGCTGTTCTGCATGGGGGACAACCGCGACAACTCGTGGGACAGCCGCTTCTGGGGGCAGGTGCCGTACGAGAACGTGAAGGGCAAGGCGTTCCTCCTGTATTGGTCGTGGGATTCGCAGAAGCACTTGCCGCGGCTCGGACGATTGTTCCATCTCGTGCACTAGGATCGGGTCCGTGAACGCCGGCGTGTACGTGCACGTGCCGTTCTGCCGGAAGAAGTGCACGTACTGCGCCTTCGTGACACGCGGTGTGACGGCGGCACGCCTCGAGCGGCTCGTCGCCGCGTTGCACGCGGACGTCGAGATGCAGGCGCTCCGCGTGCTGGATCGCAGGTTCACGAGCGTGTTCGTGGGCGGCGGTACGCCGACGGTTCTCTCCGCTGCACAGCTCGACGGCCTTCTCGCCCACATCCGCCGCGCGTTTCGCATCGAGGCCGGTGCGGAAATCACCTGCGAAGCCAACCCGGAAGGCGTGACGGACGACCGGCTCGCCGCTCTGCGCGCGCACGGCGTGAACCGCCTGTCGATCGGGGCGCAGAGCGCGATCACGTCCGAGTTGCGCGCCGTGAATCGGACGCACGATGCGGCCGACGTGCGCGCCGCGGTGGAGCGCGCGCGGCGCGCGGGTCTCGCGAACGTAAGCATCGACCTGTTGTTCGGCCTGCCGGGACAGACACGCGCGTCCTGGCGCGCCACGCTCGACGCCTACCTCGCGCTCGAACCGCCGCACGTGTCGCTCTACGGCCTCACGCTGGAGGACGGCACGGTGTTGGACCGTCAGGTGCGCCGTGGTCTCGTGCTCCCGAGCGACGACGACCAAGCCGCGTGCTACGACATGGCGGGGGAGCGGCTCGCGGCCGGCGGCTGGGAGATGTACGAGATCTCGAACGCCGCGCGTCCGGGCGCGCGCGCAGGGCACAACGTCGGGTACTGGTTGCGCGACGAGTACGTCGCGATCGGCCCGGGTGCGCACGCGTTCTTGAACGAAGAGCGCACGGCCAACATGCGTGATGTGTTCGCCTACGCGGATCGCGTGCTGGCGGGAGAGTCGCCGGTCGAGGAGCGGGAGGCGCTCACGCTCGCGATGCGCGCATCGGAGGTGATGTTCCTCGGCCTGCGCATGAGCGACGGTGTGGCGGTGGAGGAATCATCGGCGCGCATCGGCG
>CAZEPH010000299.1:0-4065 GCA_964514075.1 uncultured bacterium
CCGGATCGTCTTGCCGCCCGGGCCGATGATGTCGCGGATCTTCTCCGGGTCGATCTGGATCACGATGATGCGCGGCGCGTACTTCGACAGCTCGCCGCGCGGTGCGCTCAGCGCCTCGTGCATCTTCTCCAACACGAACAGCCGTGCATCGCGCGCTTGCGCGAGCGCGCGCGCGATCGTGTCGAAGTCGATCCCCATGATCTTCATGTCCATCTGCAGCGCCGTGACACCGTCCCGCGTGCCCGTGACCTTGAAGTCCATGTCGCCGAGGTGGTCTTCCACGCCCATGATGTCCGTGAGAATCGCGACGCGGTCCGCTTCCTTCACGAGCCCCATCGCGATGCCCGCGACCGGCGCCTTGATCGGCACGCCGGCGTCCATCAGTGCGAGCGTTCCGCCACACACCGAAGCCATCGACGACGATCCGTTTGATTCCGTGATCTCGGAGACCACGCGCACGGTGTACGGGAAGATGTCCTCGCTCGGAATGACCGGCTGGATCGCGCGCTCCGCGAGCGCGCCGTGGCCGATCTCACGACGGCCCGGCCCGCGCAGCGGACGCACCTCACCGACCGAATACGGTGGGAAGTTGTAGTGCAGCATGTACGACTTCCACGTGGTGCCTTCGAGCTCTTCGACGCGCTGCTCGTCGGTCGCCGTGCCCAGCGTCGCCACGACCAGCGCTTGCGTCTGCCCGCGTGTGAAGAGCGACGAGCCGTGTGTGCGCGGCAATACGCCCACTTCGCAGTTGATTGCGCGAATATCCGTGAGACCACGGCCGTCCGCGCGTACGCCCTTGTCGAGAATGGCTGCGCGCAGCGCCTTCTTCTCGAGAGATTCGATCTGCGACTTCACGTCCTTCGCGGCGGACGGCTTCTCCGGATCGCTTCCGAACTGCGCGACGGCTTCTTCCTCGAGAGCCTTGAGCGCCGTGGCTCGCTGGTCCTTGTCCGGGATCATGTTCGCCTCGCTCACGCGCGCGGCGAACGCCTGCGTCACCGAGTCGAGGAGCACCTGGTCCACGTCCTTGACCGGCACGTCGCGCTTCGGCTTGCCGGCGCGCGCGCACAGATCGAGCTGCATCTTGTTGAGCGTCTGGATGTGCGACCACGCGAAGCGGAACGCTTCCACGATGTCCGCTTCCGTCACCTCGCGGCACCCGCCCTCGACCATGATGATCGACTCGGTCGTGCCCGCGAGCACGATGTCCATGTCGCTCTCTTCGAGTTGGTCGAACGTGGGGTTGATCACGAACTGTCCGCCGACGCGGCCGATGCGCACGCCGCTCACGGGGCCCGAGAACGGAATATCCGACAGGCACACCGCGGCCGATGCGGCGGTGAGCGAGACGACGTCGGGATCGTTCTGCTGGTCGGAGGACATGACCATGCATTGAATCTGCACCTCGCTGCGGAATCCCTTCGGGAACAGCGGGCGCAGCGGCCGGTCCGTCAAACGCGCGGAGAGGATCTCCTTCTCCGTGGGACGGCCTTCGCGCTTGAAAAAGCCGCCGGGGATGCGACCGGCGGCGTAGGTCTTCTCGCGGTAGTCGACGGTGAGCGGGAAGAAGTCCCGGTCTTCCCGCGGCGGGTTGCGATCGCCGACCACGGTGGCGAGAACGACCGTCTCGCCGAATTGCACCCACACGGCCCCGTGCGCTTGCTTTGCGACCTTGCCCGTCTCGATGCTGAACGTACGCCCGCCGAGATCGGCGGAGACTCTCTCGATCATCCTTCTCACTTTCTCTCTGGACCCCAGCGGTCGTGCGTCACGCCCGTCGCGACGTCACGCAGCCCGTAGCGATCCGCTAGCGACACCTTCGCCCCATGCGTGGGGCCGGAAGACGTGTGTGTGGATCGTGCGCCCTACTTGCGGAGCCCGAGCTCCCGCACGAGGAAGCGGTACCGATCCAGCTTGCGCGCTTTGAGGTAGTCCAGGAGCCGCCGGCGCTGGCCGACCATCTTGAGCAGTCCCCGACGGGAGTGGTGATCCTTCTTGTGAACCTTGAAGTGGTCGGTCAGCTCACGAATCCGCTCGGTGAGCAACGCGATCTGGACTTCGGCTGATCCCGAGTCCGAATCGTGGAGCCGGAATTGGGTGATGACCTTTTGCTTCTGCTCCTTGCTCAGCGGCACGCCTGTTCACCTCCATCATTACGCATTAGCCGCGGGAATGTAGCAGAGGCCCCAACGGACGGACAAGCGGGAATTCGCTCGTTCTGTTGTCGGCGGGGCGCCGCGATTGCCAGAGGCGCAACTCGTGCACGACAATTGCGGTGGATCGTCCACCACGAGGACTGGCACATGAACCGGTTTCCGACGATGACTATCGTATCGTGCCTCGTCGCTCTCCAAGGGTCCGTCCCCGCGTTGCGTGCGGACGACAGGCTGATCGCACGCGATGAGTGGCCGCAATTCCGCTTCGATCCCGCGCACACGGGGTTCAATCCGTTCGAACGGACGTTGTCTCCGTCGAACGTCGGAACGCTCGTGGTGAAATGGACGGCGCAAGCCGGCAGTGACGGACTCGGACAAGGCGTGCAATCGCAACCGACGGTCGGCGGTGGTTCCGTGTACGTGAACTCCGGCGACGGAACACTCAACGTGTTTTCCGCTGCGGACGGATCCGCGCTGTGGTCGGCTCAGACGGGTGGATACGGCGCCGGTTCCGCGGTGATCGGTCGCGCGGCTGTTGTGGGGACGATCAACGGAGTGCAGGCGTATCCGCTCACGTGTTCCGGAGCGTGTGCGCCGTATTGGGTCGGCGATGCGTCCACGACGATCAACCCGTCACCCACCGTGTCGCACGGCGTGGTATACGCCGGTGCGTACACCGGTCACCTCGATGCGCTCGACGAACGCACGGGCGCACTTCTCTGGTCCGGCGAGGTCAATCGATTCGATCCCGTGTTCGGGTCACCGAGCGTCGCGCTCGGCCGCGTGTACGTTCCCGGCGATCTCGGCGTGTACTGCTTCCCCACCGGATGCACGCAGTCGTGTCAGCCGTTGTGGACCGCGCGCACGCCTTTCGGCGTGATGGAATCGCCAGCCGTGAGCGGCGGTGTGCTGTATGCGGTCGATGCGCAGGGAACGCTCGTCGCACTCGATGCGGAAACGGGTGCGCGTCTGTGGGGAGCACGCACCGGAGCACTCGCGGGATCGCCGGCGGTCGATGCGAATGCCGTGTACGTCTCGGCGAGCGACGGAGGCGTGCGCGCGTTTCCCCGAGTATGCTCCGGAGAATGTGCTCCGCTCTGGACGGTGAACGCGGGGCTGCCCCTCTGGGCGCCCGTCGTGGCGAACGGCGTCGTGTATGTCGGAGCGATCAACCTGACGTACATGCGCGGCTACGTGTTTGCGTTCGATGCCGCGACGGGGGCGCGTCTGTGGTCGTACGCGACGGACGGCGCCGTGGAATCGAGCCCCACGGTCGTGGGCGGCCGCGTGTACGTGGGCACATCGACCGGAAAGGTCTACGCGTTCGGATTGCCGTAGGCCGCGCAGTTCGAGGGAGCTACCCCGACGTTCCGTCCTTGCGTTGGTGAATGCACACGCGGTTGCCGTCGGGATCCTCGATGTACGACATCCAGCACACGCTCGTCTCCGTCGGCTCGACGATCACGCGCACGCCGCGGGCCTTCAGCGCGGCGATGGCCACGTGAATGTCGCCCACAGCGAGCGCCGCACATGGACTGCCCGCGTAGTCGTTGTCCTCATCGGTCGGCGTGAAGCAAACTGTGTTCGGGCGCACGTCAAACTCCGTCCACCCGTCCTCGAACTCTTCGCCCGGTTCCAGGCCCAGCACGTCTCGCCAGAACGCTTGCGTGCGCGCCATGTTGGTCGTTGGATACTGGAAGAAGTCCACGCCGAGAACGTCAATCGCGCCCTTCGGGCGCGCGGCCGCTGCGGTGCGCGCGGCGTAGAGCGCGTCGATCTTCGCCGCAAGAATGAAGTCGTTGCGATGCAATCCGCGGATCTTGTGCGTCCACGTTTCGACGACGACACGTCCCCACGCGACGTGGAGGTCCGGGTGATGCCCTTCGGCCTCCGCGATATCGCCAGCGCG
>CAZEPH010000300.1:0-4058 GCA_964514075.1 uncultured bacterium
ATGTGAAGCGCACGGATCGCATGCAGTCGGAGACAGCGACCCCACAGCGCACGCCACCGGCATCTGAATCGCCAGTCAGCGCCGCGACCTCGGAGCGAACGGAGTCAACCGTGTGGGAGGCGCCCGCAACAACTCCAGTGCAACTGCCGGGGTCGTCGGGCACGGCGCCGGAAGCGGAGCCGAACGCGTAGCGTTTTGCTTGCGCACGCCTCGTGTTGCGCGCGCAAGTTGCACGGTGAGGGACCAACGCGTGCGCCGATCTCCTCTCGGCGCACGCGTTCTCGACACTGGCACGTGCGTTGCGCGTACTCCGGTAGCGGTCGGAGAGCCTCGCATCCTGTGATCAGCATCGCTCGTAACTGAGACTCCGGCCGCGGTTCTCCGCCGGATCCGCGTTCGTCTACCTCAGCGGCGAGGTCGAGCCGCGCGCGAGTGAGTTGCGGGTTCGGCCTGGTAGGCGATGGATGCCGGCGGAGAATCGCGAGGCCCCGCGGTGCGCCCGCCTAGTTGTCCGCACGCCGCGAGAATCTCTCGCCCGCGGCTTCGCCGGACAGTCACCGCCGGCGCACGACGCGCCACGAGATCGCGGAATCGATCCACGGCCTCATCGCTCGGACGACGGAAGTCTCCCCCGGCCGATTCGTTGTAGAGAAGCAAGTTCACCTTCGCGGGAACGTCGCGTGCCATCTCGCCCAATCTCTGCGCATCCGCCGGCGAGTCGTTCACCCCGGCGAGCAGCACGTACTCGAACGTCGGGCGTCGCGAGACCGCTTCGCCGTACGCCGCCACCGCGGGGAGAACCTCGCGCAGGGGAAACCGCTGGTTGATCGGCACGATTCTGTCGCGCAGTTCATCGGTGGTCGCGTGCAGCGACAGCGCGAGTCCGAGAGGGAGACCTTCCGCCGCGAGTTTGTGAATCACGGGCACCAGGCCGACGGTGGACACCGTGATGCGCCGCGCGCTCATGTTGCATCCGTCCGTGCCGTGCAGGGTGCGGATCGCTTCGAGCAGGGCCTTGTAGTTCGCGAGCGGTTCGCCCATCCCCATGAACACGATGTTCACGCGCGAGAGATCGTCCCACGCACTCTCGCGCCAAATGACGAGCACTTGCGCGACGATCTCCGCCGCCGTGAGATTGCGCAGCAGTCCGAGCCGGCCGGTCGCGCAGAAGGCGCACGCGTAGTTGCACCCAGCTTGGGAGGAGAGACACAGCGTCGCGTGTCGCCCCATCGGAATGCGGACCGCTTCGATCCGCGTGCCGTCGTCGAGTCCGAGTACGAACTTGATGGTGCCGTCCCGCGCGTCTTGCCGCTCCGCGATCACCGGGAGGCGAAATGCGGAGGTGGAGGACAGGGCGTCGCGCACGCGTGCAGGGAGGTTCGTCATGGAGGCGGGATCGACGACACCGCTGGCATACATCCAACGCGCGATCTGCCTCGCGCGATAGGCGGGTTCTCCGATCGATCGGCACAGTTCTTCAAGCGCCGCGAGCGACGATCCGGCATACGAACGCGGCATCATGATGGGGTGCATCGGCGCACGCGGGGGAGGTGGAATTTACACACGAGTACGTGCATGCTACGGTGCGTGTCGAGAGAGTGTCAACTCGATCACCATCGAGGGGCGACAGTGTCGATCTCCGCGCTACGCACTCCAACGACGTGATACGCTCCGCACCACGGCATACCATCGCGTGGGCGCGCATCTTTCGCGCGCTGGGCGATCCGACCCGATTGACGCTCCTGCACGCGTTGGCACAGCGCGAACAACCCGTGACCGAGATGGTCCTCACGTTTGGACTTCCGCAGCCCGCGGTCTCCCGCCATCTGCGTGTTCTCCGCGAAGCCGGACTCGTCGAGGACGAGCGCCGTGCGCGGTTCATCGTCTACCGTCTCACGCCGGGCGCGCGCGAACATCTCCCCGCGATCGTGCAGAGGCTCTTATCTCCCGTGCCGGGCGACGTCGTGCCGGCGCCCCCGCTGGCTGGAGAAGACGACGTGACGCAACCGTCGTCCGTCCTGTTCGTCGACTAGATGCGCGCGTCGCAACGTGTGGCCGTCATCGACGTCGGCACGAACTCCGTCCGACTGCTCTTAGCCGAGATCTTCGACGACGGCGCCGTGCGCACGCTCTCCCGCGTCGGCGCGGTCACGCGACTCGGCGAAGGCGTCGGGCGCGGCGGTGCGATCAATGCAGAAGCGGAATCACGCACGACCGATGCGGCCCGCGGGTTTGCGGAGGGAGCAAAGGCCGAAGGCGCTCGATCGGTCGTGATCACGGGAACGAGCGCGCTTCGGCGGGCCGCAAACGGGCGCGAGGTCGCGCAGCGGATGAGCGCGACGATCGGACACGACGTGACGATCCTCAGCGGCGTCGAGGAAGCGCGCCTCGTGTTCTCCGCCGTCGGGGGAGCGCATAGCGGGCCGCGCGTGGTCGTCGACATCGGAGGCGGCAGCACCGAGATCACCGCCGGCGATGGGGCCAGCGTCGAGTGGGCCCTCTCAGCCGACCTGGGCGTCGTCACGCTGACAGAGATGTTCCCGCCCGGGAATCCCCCGGACGCAGAGCAGAGGGAGCGCCTGGCGCAACATGTCGATTCGGAATTGCCCCTCGCGCATTTGCACGAGCCGCACGGTGGCGCGGCGTTCTACGGCGTGGGCGGGACTTTCACCGCGCTCGCGACCATGAACAAGCGTCTCTCTCGGTATAGTCCGGCTGCTATCGACGGGCATCTACTTCGCCGCGAGGACGTCGCGCGCCTCTCGGACCGCTTGTGGCGGCTGTCCGGGGAGGAGAGGCGCAGGCTACCGGGCGTCGACGTCGGCCGGGCGGACGTGGTACTGGCCGGTACCGTGGTCCTCAGCGCGATTCTGCGGCAAACGGAAGCGGGCGGGATCGTGGTCTCGACGAAAGGACTGCGGTACGGGGTTCTTGCGGACTGGGTCCAGCGCGAAGCCTCCACGATTTCCGTACCCTTGAGATTTATCCCTTGACCGCATTGTCGGGCGGAGAATAGTGTGCAAGAAGCGGGAAAGGATGCTGCTGCCGTCATCGTCTCGCGAAGAACGTGCTAACAGCCAGGCTTCTGCTCGCATGGACTGCGAGCCTCGCGACGGACAATCGGCTTGCGCCACAAGGGACTCTCCGGAGTCTGTTGGCGGAGCCGGTTATGTGGGGAGTGACATCCAATGACGCGTTCGACCACGCGCTTCCTCTCGATATTCGCCTTCCTGGTGCTCACCGTCGGCGCTCCCCCCGCCCTCGCTGACCCGACCATCGATCAGGGCGACCAAGGCGGCTACTCCGGCGTTCCCGATGAGATTCAAACACGCATCCCGCAGCGCACCACGAGCAAGGATGTGAAGGGCCAGCGCTCAAGTGGCCAAATCTACTCCGCTTCAACCCCGGAACGGGTTGTTGCGCCAATGACAGTCCGGACCGCCCGCGTCTTCGTGGACGTTGTCCGGTGGGAGATGTGGATCCTCTTGGTGCGCCACTAGGGTCCACACGGCAATGATGGAGCCCCCTCTCCTCATGGCTTGTCCTGTGGTCGCGCATGAAGGCCGGCATGTTCGCACCTGACCTGCACGAGCCGCGGTATTCGGCCGACGACCTTGTGCTCCACGCGCGCCGTGTGGAGGCCGTCGGGGATGTGCATGCCGGTTCGGACAGCTGGCGCCTGGCTTTGGAATACTACCAGACGGCTGCTTCGGCGTTACGTCGCGCCCTCTCCACCGAGACGGCGGACCTCCTTGCCGGTGTCTTGCGCAAGTCGGCGGAGTGTTGCGAGTCTCTCGGGGAGATTGAGGTGGCGGCCGCCGATTTGCGCGAGGCGCGGTCCGTTCTTGCGAACTACCGTCCCGAACTGAGAACCGTACGCGGTGTTCTTCTCGGTCGGACGGCGACGGTCGAGAACCTGTGCGGTCGCTACACTCGAGCGTTGCGACTCGCGCGCGTTGCCCTCTCTGTCCTGCGCACGTCGTCCGAGCACTTGGAGGTCGCGCGCGCGGAGTCCGTTGTGGGCGCCATCACGCAGCGGCGCGGTGACGTCGACGGTG
>CAZEPH010000301.1:0-4055 GCA_964514075.1 uncultured bacterium
AGTCGCCGATCTTCGGACGAGCCGCCGAGACGCGGGAGAGGAGCGTCGACTTCCCCGCATTCGGCTTGCCGACCAACCCCACATCCGCGATGAGCCGCAATTCGAGAACCAGATCGAACGCCTCGCCCTCGCCACCGGGCTCCGCCGTTCGCGGACTCTGTCGCGTGGATGTCGCGAAGCGTGCATTTCCCCGCCCGCCGCGACCACCGTGCGCGATCACGAGTTCCTGTCCCACGAGCAACATGTCCGCGACAACGTCTCCGTTCGCCGCGTCGCTGACGATCGTGCCGGGCGGCACGAGGATGATGCGATCCTCGCCTTCCGCCCCCGTCTTGTTGTTGCCCGAGCCTGGCTGTCCCTTCTCCGCGCGATACGTCCCGTGATTTCGAAAGTCGAGGAGCGTCTTCACGTGGGGATCGGTGCGCAGGATCACGTGACCGCCGCGCCCGCCGTCGCCGCCGTCGGGACCACCCTTCGGGACGTACTTCTCCCGGCGGAAGCTCGAACATCCAGCGCCGCCGTGTCCGGCCTCGACGCGAATTGTCACGCGATCGACGAACAATCTCACCTCACCCCGACACGCACAAGGCAGAACGCGCGCGCCAGGTTATGAACCGGTGGAGGATCCCGATGACGAAGGGGTCGATCCCCCGTCGGGTTTCGCAGCGGACGACGAGCTCCCGCCTCCGCTCGTGTCCTCCTTCGCCTTCTTCTTGTAATCGGAACTGCGGTAGTCGGTGATGTAGAAACCCGACCCGCGAAAGAGAATCCCTGCCCCCGTGCCGATTAGTTTCTTCACGGGCCCGCCGCATTCGGGACATTGCGACTCCGGTTCCGCCGTCATCGAGTGAAAGCGCTCGAAGCGATGATGACAGCTTAGGCACTCGTAGTCGTAGGTCGGCATGCGATGTCTCCATTGGCCAGCTGGTTCAGGACGTCACCGATGCGCCGGATGCCGGCGGTGACGTCGCGTTCTTCCGCAGCGTACGACAAGCGCACGTGACCGGGCGCGTCGAACGCTTCGCCGGGCACCACTGCCACGTGCGCCCTCTCGAGCAGATACTCCGCGAGCCCCATCGTGCCTGCGGGCCATCCCGCCGCCACGAGAGCATCTTCCGGCCATTCCACGCGCGGGAACAGGTAGAACGCTCCGTCGGGCGGGATCACATGGGTGCGCGGCCAGCGCTCGATCGCATCCAGTGCCAGCTTTCGCCGCAGACCGAACGCGTCGATCATGCGACGGACCGGTTCGTCCGGACCCGTGAGGGCGGCCAGCGCGGCCGCCTGCGACACCGAACTCGCGTTTCCACTCACTTGCTCTTGGATGCGCGTCGCGGCGGCAATCACCTCGCGCGGGCCGATCGCCCATCCGAGCCGCCAGCCCGTCATGGCGTACGTCTTCGAGACGCCGTTGAAGAGGACCGTCCGGTCCCCGGATTCCGGCGCCGCGGTCACGATGGACTGGCACACCGCCGGCGGATACGTGACGCGATCGTAGATCTCATCCGAGATGACGGCGAGATCGTGTCGCGCGGCCACGCCAGCGATCGCGCGCAGACCGTCGGGTGTTTGGACCGCGCCGGTGGGATTGGCCGGCGAAGCAAGCAGGATCGCACGCGTGCGCGGCGTCACGTACGACTCGAGCGCATCGGCCTCGATTTGGTAGTGATTCTCCGCCCGCAGGGGCAGCGCGATGACGTGCGCTCCCGCCAGGTGCGCCTGCTCCGTATACGTGCCCCACACCGGCACCGGCACGATCACCTCGTCACCCGAGTCCACCAGCGCCAGCAGCACGTTGCTGAGAGCGTGCTTCACGCCCGCGGAGACAAGCACTTCGTCGATGTGCGTCGGACGGCCCGTGCGCGCGGACGTCACGGCTGCAATCGCCGCGCGGAGTTCGCTCGTCCCCGCGACATCCGTGTACCGGGTCTGCCCTCCGCGCATCGCCCTCGCGGCAGCTTCGATCACGTGTGCGGGCGTCGGGAAATCCGGCTGCCCCGCCGTGAGGTTGATGATCGCTTGCCCCGCCGCTTTGAGCGCGCGTGCGCGCGCATCCATGCCGAGCGTGAGGCTCGGCTTCACGGCCGACAGACGGTGCTCCGCGAGCCGCATCATGCGCGCGCGTCCGTCATCGTCGCCGTGTCCGATTGCACGGCGGCGATGCACGCGGCCAGCGTGATGTCGTCCACGCGCGCGCCGCGCGACAGATCGTGAAAGGGTCGGGCCAGCCCCTGCACCAGCGGCCCCACGGCTTGCGCGCCGGCCATCCGCTCGACCATCTTATAGGCGATGTTCGCCGCATCCAGCGAGGGAAACACGAGTACGTTCACCCGTCCGGCGACGCGGCTCTCCGGGCACTTTCGCTCCGCCACGGCGGAGACGAGCGCTGCATCGGCTTGCAGTTCACCGTCGATCGCGAGGTGTGGTGCGCGCGCGCGCAAGAGGCGCACCGCCTGGCGCACGATGTCCACGGGCGGCCCCTCCGCGCTGCCGTGCGTGGAGTACGACAGAAGCGCCACCACCGGATCCTCTCGCAACACGGTGCGGCACGTGTGCGCCGCCGCGACGGCGATATCGACGAGGGCTTCCGCCGACGGCTGCGGAATCACGCCACAATCGGCGAACACGAACGCGCGCCGCCCGAGCGAGCGGGCGGGTTCCGCATCCGGGAGCACCATCACGAACGCGCTGGAGACGAGCGACACGCCGCTCGCGCGTCCCACGACCGAGAGCCCCGCCCGTATCACGTCCGCCGTCGTGTGCGTCGCGCCGCCGATCGCGCCGTCGGCGAATCCCCCGCGGACGAGCGCCGCGGCGGCCAGCAGCGGTTCGCGCAACCGCGCGCCGGCCGCATCCGGCTCCATCTCTCTCCAGCGCGGGAGATCGCTCACGGCGTCGCGCAGACGCCGCGCCCACAGGTCCTGCGTGTGATCGATGACGTCGACACCCCGCGGCGTGCCCTCACCGCGCACGTCCAAGAGCATCGCCCGCACGCCCAGATCGGCGCACGTCTCCGCGGCGGCGCGCACGCGTTCATCGTGTCCTTCTGCGAACACGACCCGCGCGCGCGTCGCGCCGGCGCGTGCGCGCAGCGTGGCGAACGGATCGTCGTGGATCACCGAGACGCCCGCGCGGCACCAAAGCGTTGCGTCAACTCCTGCTCGACGCTCACGGGAACCAGTCCGGACACGCTTCCGCCCAACCGCGCGATTTCCTTGACGACCGTGGAATTGAGATACGTGTACTGCTCGCTGGGCATCAAGAAGACCGTCTCCAACTCGCGATCCAGCCGGCGGTTCATGAGGGCCATTTGAAACTCGTACTCGAAGTCGCTCACAGCGCGAATGCCGCGGATCACAACCTGGGCGCCGATTTCCGCGGCGAAGTGGACGAGGAGCCCGCTGAACTCCCGGATCTCCACGTTGCCGAGCGGTGCGACGACCGCGCGCAGCATGGCCACGCGTTCATCGTGCGTGAAGAGCGGGCCTTTCTCCTCGCGCTTGGCAACGCCCACCACGATGCGATCGAACAACGTGAGACCGCGGCGAATGAGGTCCACGTGCCCGTTCGTCACCGGATCGAACGTGCCCGGAAAGATCGCGGTTCGCATCTGCGCTCATCCTCCTTGTCCCACAACCGTCGCTCGCTCTCGACTGTACACGTCCACCACGGTCTCGCCAAATCGTCGTTGCGCGATGCGGTCGCACCCTCCCGATTCCGGCGGGAGGATTTCGTCCCGGTGATGCTCGATCACGCACCATCCGCCAGGAGCGAGGAGCGTTCCTCCGGAGATGGCGGCGAGCAGAGACCCCGCGACGCGCTGAGCGTACGGCGGGTCGGCGAACACGAGCGCGAACGCCTCGCCTACCGTGGCGGTCCACACGAGCGCGTCAGCGGTCACGACTTCTGCGCGTCCCGTGAGACACAGGGTGTGGATATTCTCCCGAACGAGAGCGCGCGCCGCGGCATCCGCTTCGACGAAGACGGCGCGCCGCGTGCCGCGAGAGAGCGCCTCGATTCCCAACGCGCCGCTCCCGGCGAAGAGGTCGGCAGCC
>CAZEPH010000302.1:0-4043 GCA_964514075.1 uncultured bacterium
GCATACACCGCGAAACTGAACGACAGCGCCAGAGCGAGGTAGAACCCGAACGCATCGCGCGCGCGCTGCGCGATGCGCACGCCGCGCCAGACCATCATGGCGACGACCGCGAGGATCGTGACGACGCCGAGCAGGCCGCGCTCTTCCCCGACGATCGCGAGGATGAAGTCCGTGTGCGGATCGGGCAGGTAGTAGAACTTCTGCAGGCTCGCGCCGAAGCCGCGGCCGAACAGGCCGCCGCTCCCGAACGCGATGAGTGAATTGTGCAGTTGCCACCCGTGTCCCTGCAGGTCGGCGGTCGGGTTGAGGAACGTCATCACGCGCGCCTGCATGTACGGATTGACCTTGATGACGGCGGCGACCGCCGCGAGTCCTCCGAACGCGAGGAGTCCCAGGTGCTGCACGCGCGCCCCCGCGACCACGAGCAGCAGCGTCACGACGCAGAGAAGCGCAAGCGTGCTTCCCAGGTTCGGCTGGAGGACGAGCAGCCCCGCGATCAACCCGGCGATAGCGAGAGGCGGCATGAGACCGCGGGTAAACGAGCGGATGTCGGAGTTGGGCCGATGACTGGCGAGGATCGTCGCGACCGCGATGTACGTGGCGATGCGCGACACCTCCACGGGCTGGAAGCCCATCACCCATCGCTTCGCGCCCTTTGCGACGTGACCCACCACGAGGGTCGCGATGAGGAGAATCACCCCACCGACCAAGATCTGCCACCAGAACTGTCGATAGCGGCGATAGTCGAAACACGCGGCGAACGTGAGGCACCCCACCCCGAGAAGTGCGCGCTGCGATTGCCGGATCAGGTACGTCAGACTCGTTTCGTGGTGCCGGATCGCGAGCATGGCGCTCGCGCTGTATACCCACAGCAGCCCCATGACCACGAGGACGAGCGCGAGCGCGAGCAGCATGCCGTCGACGCGCGGCACCGTGCCCGTCGAACGATCCGTCACGGGCGACACGCGCAACCGCGGGCGCACCGCGGGTGCGGCCGTCGACGCCCAGCGCTGTCCGATCCCAACCCCGATCATCCAGTCCTCCCTGATGCGATCTCCGCCGCGAGTTCCTGCACCACGCGACGGAACGTATCCCCGCGATCTTCGTAGTCGCGGAACATGTCGAAACTCGCGCATCCGGGCGCGAGCACGATCGGTTCGCCGTCCGCCGACGCGGAGAACGCGGTGCGCACGGCCTCCTCTAGCGTGGCGCACTCCACCGTTGCCACGTCCTCCCAGGCATCGTGAATCGTGTGCGTGGCCTCGCCGATCAAACACGCGGTGCTCACGCGCGCGGCTGCGAGGCTGGCCAGTCGCGCGAAGTCGCCGTCCTTGTCGCGTCCACCGGCGATCAGCACGATCGTGCGGTCGAACGAGAGGAGCGCTTTCTCGAGCGCGTCGACGTTCGTCGCCTTCGAGTCGTTGTAGAATGCGCGGCCACGAATGCTGCCGACCATTTCGAGCCGATGCGGCAGGGGCACGAATGTCGCCAGGCCCTGCTGCAACTGCGTACGCGTGAGACCGAACGGCAGTGTGCACGCCACCGCGGCGAGGGCGTTCTCCACGTTGTGCGGTCCCCGAATTTGCAGATCCGCCGCCGGGAGAATCGCGCACTCCGTTCCTTCGAAGCGATACCACAGGTCGCCGTCGCGTAGGAACGCACCGTCCCCGACGATCGCCTCGCGCGCGAACGCGAGTCGCGTAGCCCGCAGCGCCGGCGCGAGCGCCGCCACGCGTGCATCGGTCGCGTTCAGCACGGCATAGTCGTTCGCCGTCTGCTGTGCGAACACACGCGCCTTCGCCGACGTGTACGCCTCCATCGTGCGGTGACGATCGAGGTGATCCGGCGTCAGGTTCAGCAGCGCCGCCACGCGCGGGTGGAATCGCTGCACCGTCTCCAACTGAAAGCTGGAGACTTCCAGCACCGCGACGCCGTCCGCGCGCGCGTGCTCCACCTCCGCAGAAAACGCGCGTCCCACGTTCCCGGCCACGATCGCCGGCACACCCGCCGAGCGAAACAGGTGACCGGTCAATTCGGTGGTGGTGGTCTTCCCGTTCGTACCCGTGATCGCCACGATCGGTGCCGGGCAGATCACCGCCGCCACCTCGATCTCGCTCACCACCTCCAGCCCGCGCGACCGGGCAGTGTCGAGAAAGGCGGCGTCAAACGGGACACCGGGTGAGACCACCACCAACTCGGCCCCCTCCAGCAATGACTCCGGATGCGATCCCAGCGTGACCGTCGCACCGGCGGCTTCGCACTGCGCCACTTCGCTCCGTACCGCCGGGCCCTCGCGCCGATCGGTCGCGCGCACGGTGCATCCATGCCGCGCGAGCACCTGCACGGCCGCGACGCCGCTGCGCGCGAGACCGACGACAACGACGGTCCGGTTCGCGAAGAACGGCGTCGCCACGGTCGCGCTCATTGCAGCTTCAGCGTGCTGAGCGACACGAGCGCCAGGAGTGCGCCGATGATCCAGAAGCGCACGACCACGCGCGTTTCGTCCCAGCCTTTCTGTTCGAAGTGGTGGTGGAGAGGGGACATCAGGAACACGCGCCGTCCGGTCATCTTGAACGACGCGACTTGAATCATGACGCTCGCGGCTTCTGCGACGAACACGCCGCCGACGATCGCGAGGAGGATCTCCCGCTTGATCAGCACGGCCATCACGCCCAGCGCTCCGCCCAGCGCGAGCGATCCCGTGTCGCCCATGAACACGTCGGCTTTCGGTGCGTTGAACCAGAGAAACCCGAGCGCCGCGCCCATGAGCGCGGCGGCAAAGACGGTGAGTTCTCCCGCGCCGGGCAGATACGGAATGTGCAAGTACGTCGAGAACCGGGCGTGCCCCGTGACGTAGCTCATTGCGCCGAATGTCGTCGCTGCGAGTGCGACGAGGCCACTCGCGAGACCGTCGAGACCGTCCGTGAGATTGACCGCGTTCGACGCGCCCGCCACGACCACCGACGCGAACACCACGTAGAAGATGCCGAGGTCGATCGCCCCGCGCTCGATTTTCACGAACGGCACGTTGGTCCACGTGCGCAGGTCGTCGGGGTACGGCGAGAACGATGAGAGGAAGAGAATCCACCCGATCACCAGTCCGATGCCGAATTGCGCGACGAGCTTGTACCGGCCTTGCAGTCCCTTGCGCTTCCCGCGCACCACGTGCAGGTAGTCGTCCAGGAGTCCGGTCGCACCCAGAACGAGCGTGGTGAGCAACGCGCACTGCATGTACCGGTTCGCCAGGTTGCCCCACATCAGGCACGGCAGGAAGATCGCGAGCAGGATGATGATCCCACCCATCGTCGGCGTGCCGGCTTTCGTCTGATGGCTCGCGGGACCTTCCTCCCGGATCTTCTGCCCGATGTTGAACTCGCGGAGACGGCGCACAATGTACGGCCCGATGATGAACGCGACCAGCAGTGCGGTGATTGTCGCGTACGCGGACCGAAACGTGATGTAGCGAAAAACGCGGAACGCCGGTACCAGATCGTGCAGGTTGTACAGGAAGTGGTAGGCCATTACGTCGCCGCTCCGCCGACGAGCGGCTCCGCGAGCAGCCCATTCACGACCACTTCCATGTGCGCGGCGCGCGACCCCTTCACGAGAACGATGTCGTGCGGCGCAAGACGATCGCGCACGACGCGCAGCGCGTCTTCGGCGGAATCGGTGGCGGTGGCGTCGCGCACACCGGCAGCCCGTGCGGCGTCAACCAGCACGCGCGCCCACGGTCCGGCGGCGACGAGAACGTCCACGCGTTCGCGGGCGGCTCCGCGGCCGACGGCTGCGTGCATTGCTTCCGTGTCGTCGCCGAGTTCGCGCATCTCTCCGAGGACGGCGATGCGGCGGCCGCTCCCCGGCAGCTGCATGAGAAGAGCGAGCGCTGCGTCCATCGAGCTGGGGTTCGCGTTGTAGCTGTCGTCGAGAATCGTAAGCGTGCCCGCGGTGATCACGCGCGAGCGGCCGCCCGGCGGACGCACGTCCGCGATCGCGCGCAGAGCATCAGCGCGCGGGACGCCGCACGCGTCGGCGGCCGCCAGCGC
>CAZEPH010000303.1:0-4039 GCA_964514075.1 uncultured bacterium
AGCTACTACGACACCACGAACTTCGACCTGCGGTATGCGAGCAAGAGCGGGGGCGCGTGGACGCTAGAGACGGTGGACGCGACGGGGAGTACGGGCCAAGACGCGTCGCTGGCGCTGGATGCGCAGGGAAACCCGCGCATCAGCTACTACGACTTCACGAACGGCGACCTGCGGTACGCGAGCAAGAGCGGGAGCACGTGGACGCTGGAGACAGTGGACGCCACGGGGGACGCTGGCTCCAACACGTCGCTGGCGCTGGACGCACAGGGAAACCCGCGCATCAGCTACTACGATAGGACAAACATCGACCTGCGGTACGCGAGCAAGAGTGGGAGCACGTGGACGCTGGAGACGGTAGACGTGGGAGGGACCGCCTACTACACGTCGCTGGCGCTGGACGCGCAGGGGAACCCGCGCATCGGCTACTTCGACCTCGGTGCGAACAGCGACGACCTGCGGTATGCGAGCAAGAGCGGGGGCACGTGGACGTTGGAGACGGTGGACGCGGCGGGGTCGACGGGATTGTATACGTCGTTGGCGCTGGACGCGCAGGGGAACCCGCACATCAGCTATTGCGACAACACCAGCGGCGACCTGCGGTACGCCGACGCGTCGTTTCGCGTGGTGTCCCCGGTGGGGGGGGAACGTTGGGGTGTGGGGACCACGCAGAGCGTGACGTGGGTGGGGACGGGGCCGGTGTCGATCGAGTTGTCGGTGGACGGCGGGGCCAGCTACGCGACGCTGATCCCGTCCGTGAGCACGAACACAGTCGCACTCACCGTGCCGGGCGTCACGACGGATCGAGCCCGCATTCGGATCACCCGCTCCGCGCCGTTCTCCACGTCGGACAGCCCGGGCTTCTTCTCGATCGCGCCGGACTTGGTGTCGCCGTGGTGGACGTCATTCGCGTTCGCGGCCGGGACGCAGGGCGACTATCCGTCGCTCGCGCTGGACGCGCACGGGAGCGCGCGCGCCGCGTACGACGAGGGCGGCGATCTCAAGTACGCCAGCAAGACGGGCGGCGCGACATGGGTGGCGGAGACGGTGGATGCCACCGGCACGACGGGTCTCTACACGTCGCTCGCGCTGGACGCGCAAGGCGTGCCGCGCATCAGCTACTACGATCAGACCAACGGGGACTTGAAGTACGCGTTCAAGTCGGGCGTGTCGTGGGTGACGCAAACCGTGCAGGCGACGGGGACGGTGGGACAATACACGTCGCTCGCGCTGGACGCGGCGGGGAATCCGCGCATTAGCTACTACGACGTGACCAACGGGGACCTGCGCTACGCAAGCTACAACGGGGTCACGTGGACGACGGAGACTGCCGATGCCGGGATCCTCGGTGGCAACGTGGGGCAATATACGTCGCTGGCGCTGGACGCCGCGGGGAACCCGCGGGTGAGCTACTACGACGTGACGAACGGTAATTTGCGATACGCCAGCAAGGCCGCCGGCACCTGGACGCAGGAGACCGTGGATTCGCCGGGCATTACCGGGCAATACACGTCGCTCGCGCTCGACGCGCAAGGGAATCCGCGCATCGCCTACTACGATGCGACGAACGGCGACTTGCGGTCCGCGAGCAAAGACAACGGCGTGTGGACGCTGGAGACCGTCGATGCAACGGGAACGACGGGGCAGTCGGCATCGCTCGGGCTGGATGCGCAGGGCAACCCGCGCATTGCCTATTCCGCAAGCGACCGAGTGCGCTTTGCGAGCAAGAGCGCCGCGGGATGGGTGCTGGAAACGGTCGACGCAAGCGTGGCAACGACCTACCTCACCGCGCTGCGGCTCGACGCGTACGGCAACGCACGCATCGTGTACGCCGACGCAATCGATCGCGATCTGCGGTATGCATCCGCGGCGGTGGAGGTATCGCTGCCGGCCGTGGGCGAGGTGTGGCCGGTGGGTGCGTCGCGCGCGCTGCGCTGGGACGGCACGGGGCGCGTCGACGTGTCGCTCTCGACGGACGGGGGCAGCACGTGGCAACTGCAACGCACGCGTCTGGCGCCCGGCGAGTATCGCTTGGTCGTGCCGCACACGCCGACGAAATTTGCGAAGTTCAAAGTCGAGCGCGCGGTGCCGTACTCGGTGAGCGAGACGGGGTTGTTCACGATTCAGAGTTCGATCGCGCTGCTGGCGCCGCTGACAGCGACGCCGAGCACGGACGGCGGCGCGCAACTCACGTGGAGCACCGATCCCGGACCTGCGGACCTCGCGGGGTATCGCCTCGAACGGCGCGATGCGGCAAGTGCCACGTTCACGACACTCGTACCGCTGACGAAAGAGACAACGCATCACGACGCAGCCGCGCCGCTCGGCGCGACGTATCGCCTCCACGCAGTGAATGGCCTCGGCGAGGAGTTGATGCTCGGCGAAGCATCGCTCGCGCCCGCGCGGCCGCTCGCGGCGTGGCCGCAGCCGTTGCGCGGCGGCGACATCACGGTGTCGTTCGCGGTGGCGAGCGAATTGGGCGGAGGCGCGAGCGATGCGCGCGTCGACGTGCTCGACACCGCGGGCCGCCTCGTGCGCACCCTCGCGCACGCAACGTACCCGCCCGGCTATCACACGACGACATGGGACGCGCACGACGTCGCGAACGGCGTGTACGTGCTCCGCGCGGCGAGCGGCGGGCGCACGACGTCGATCAAGGTGCTGATCGCGCGCTGACCCACTCGAGGGATGCGCAGTGCGAGCACATGCGCCTGTGCCGGCGCTGCGGTCAGCGTCGCGGTCGTCGACGTCCGCGTTCGTGGGTGTGCATACGCGGCATGACGCGCAAGAGCGGGCGGAGGCCGAACGCCTCCGCCCGCTTGCCCAGTGCGAAACGCGTGACGACTCAGCGCGTCATCATGATGCGCGCCGCACTTGCCAGAGCGCCGCCCGTCACCTTCGCCCAGTACAACCCCGTCGGCACGCGCGCGCCGTGTGCGTCGCGTCCGTCCCACACCACGCCCTGCTCGCCCGCGCGCACGGCGAGCGTGCGCACCGGACGTCCGCCGGCGTCGATCACCATCACCTCTGCCTCGCGTGCGAGAGTTTGCGCGAACATGATGTGCGACCACGTCGACGTGACCGACGGCGTGGCGTGCATCTCCAACGACGCGGGCATGCTCGGCTCGCCGACGGCGGTTTGGTTCGTCACCTGGATGGAGTCGACGTACGCGGCGCCCGTGCTGTCCGTGACGGTGAACACGACGTAGCCCGACGTGAGCTTGGGCGCGGTGAGATGCGCCCAGCCGTCGCTCATCGTGTAGAGATTGCCCTGCGCTTCGTCGACCTGCGCGTTGATCGCGTGTTCATCGCCGCCCGGCGCGGCGAGCGACACGTTCCCGAATTTGACGAACGCGACCTTGAAACATGGGACCGGTAATCCCGTTGCGCTATCGAGCACGCGAATGTCAATGGGCGGTCCCGGACAGCCGGGACAGCAGTCCACGATCTCACAGCCCGCAGGGAGATACAGCGGTTTCACGATGGTCAGCTCCGGGCAATCCGGGTTGGTGCGGCGGATCGTCATCTCCGGATCGCCGAGCAACAGGTACATCCACGCGTTGTACGTCGTCGGGTGCACGAATGTCATAAGGTGTTCCGCGCTGTTGATGGCATCGGCGTGTGTCGTGATACCGTAGCGATACACCGCGCTGAAGAGATTCTTCGTGAGAGCGTGGTTGGGTTCGGTGTCGGACGGCACCGTGGCGCCGTAGTGGGCTACTGCGCCCTTGCCGGCTTGTTCCATCCAAGTTTCGCCGAAGCAGTCGTTCTGCGTGAGGTCCTGCGTGTTGCACGCGATCGACCACACGATGGGCGTGGCGCGTCCGTTGTGCACGGCCGCGACGTCCGTGTTGGTGAAGTCCTGGTTCGTTTGATCCCAGCTCCACCACTCGTTCCAGTCGCCGTGACCGCGGTAGCACACGACGTTCGCGCCGTTCTCGATCGCGGCGTCGATGTCGCTGTTGTCATTCGCGGCGTTCGATCCGTAGATCGTTGTGAACGCGGGCGGGGTCTCGTAGAACGCGGTGCGCACCTCCTCCAT
>CAZEPH010000304.1:0-4016 GCA_964514075.1 uncultured bacterium
CCGCAGTGGCCGTGCGAGGTGTACTCGCACAGGCACACGTCGGTGGCAATGGTCATCTCGGGGAGGCGGGCGCGAATGGCGCGTACGGCGCGCTGAACGGAACCGTCGGCGGCCCACGCCTCGGAACCGGTGTCGTCCTTGCGTTCCGGCAGGCCGAAGAGCAGCACGCACCGCACGCCCGCATCCCACGCGCGCGCGCACTCCGCACCGATCGTGTCCGCAGAGAAGTGGAATTGACCCGGGAGCGACGGGATCTCCCGCCGCACGCCGGTGCCCGGAACGACGAACAACGGGTAGACGAGCTGCTCCGGCGCAAGTCGCGTTTCGCGGACGAGCGCACGCAGCGACGGGGTGCGGCGCAACCGCCGAGGGCGAACGATCATGCGTCGAGAGCCTCCACCACTGCGTCGACCAATCCGGGAATCGTGTACGCGCGTGCGACGCGCGCCACCGTCAGTCCGTATTCCCGCGCCGTGTCGGCCGTGATGGGACCGATGCACACGATCACCGCGCACGCGAGGAGCGACGCCGCGTCCGGCTCCAGCGCCGCCACGACGTTGTGCACCGTGCTGCTGGACGCAAACGTGACCGCATCGATGGCGGCGTCGCGCAGTGCGGCGCGCACGGGTTCCGCGTCTTCCCCGCCCGGCAGCGTGCGATAGAGCACGCGCACGTCCACGTGCGCACCGCGCTCCGCGAGTGCGCGCGGCAAGACGTCGCGAGCCGTTTCCGCACGCGCGAGCAGGATACGAACGCCCGCGAGCGACCCCGCGCCGAAGGCCTCGACGATGCCCTCCGCGCGGAACTCCGCGGGCACCAGATGCACGGCGAGCCCGTGGTCACCGAGCGCCGCTGCCGTCGCGGGGCCGATGGCCGCGAGCTGCGTACCGCGCAGGACGTCGTGCAGTGTCTGCGCGCGTTCGGCCGCGCGCGCCGCGGCGCAGCGCACACCGTTCGCGCTCGTGAAGACGACCCAGTGATACGCGCCGCGCGCGACCGCATCGAACGCCGCATCCGTCTCGTCCCAGGACGCGGGCGGCGCAAAGCGAATCGCCGGGAATTCCAGAACACGCGCACCGCGCTCCGTCAGGAGCGCGCGCAACTCCGGCGCCTGCGCGCGTGCGCGCGTGATGAGCACGGTCCGGCCCGCGAGAGCCGCTTTGGTGGACGTCATGCGACGCGTACTCCCGCGGCGAGATCGGCGCCGAGCGCGGCGGCGGCGGCGGTCGTCCCACTCGCGCGGCCGCGCCACGTTGTCTTGGTCGTGGGATCGCTCACCGCGGCGATCAGCGAGAGGACGTCGCTCTCCACGGACGCGAACGCGCCGACAGGAACGCGGCATCCGCCGCCCAACGCGGCGAGGAACGCGCGCTCCGCCGTCACGCACGCGCGCGTGCGCGCGTCATCGAGATGCGCGGTGAGCGCAGCACACAATTCCGCATCGTCCGCGTGCGCTTCCACCGCGAGAGCGCCTTGACCCGGCGCGGGCGTACAGACCTCCGGGGCGAACGTCTCGGTCACGACGTCGGTGCGTCCCAACCGCACGAGGCCCGCCATGCCGAGCACGACCGCGTCGCAGCGCCCTTCCTGCACGGCGCGCACCCGCGTATCCACGTTCCCGCGCATGTCGTGGAAGACGAGATCGCCGCGCGCGGCGCCCAGCTGCAGTTGGCGGCGCGGACTCGACGTGCCGACGGTCGCGCCAGACGGCAGTGCGGAAAAGGTGGCGCCGTCGCGCGCGATCAGGGCATCGCGTGAATCCACGCGTGTCGGCACGGCGGCGAGACGCAGAGCGGGGGGACGGTCGATCGGGAGGTCCTTCAAACTGTGGACGGCGATGTCGATGCGGCGCTCACTCAGCGCCTCGTCGATTTCGCGGGAGAACACGCCGGTCCCCCACACGTCGGCGATGGGCCGGTGTCCTTCGCGGTCACCGTGGGTCACGATGCGCACGATCTCCACCTCGCGCGCGATGCCGCGCTCCGTCAACCACGTGGCAACGATGTCGGCTTGCCGCAGCGCCAACGCACTCTGTCGCGTGCCCACTCGCACGCGCGAACGAACGACCGTCATAGGTCGGTGGACCGTACCATGCCGCGCGCGACGGGTCAAAGAGCCGCGCGTTTCTTGACGATGGCTGCGCGCGTTCCCTAGGATGCCGCGCGTGCGCGCTCTCGTCCTGGTCGTGGTGATGTGTGTGGCGTGCGTCGCGCCTGCGGCTGCCCGGTGGGCCGAGTATCTGCCCGCCGAGAGTTGGGTCGACGAGGATCTCGCGATCCTGCGCGCCGGCGGTTTTCTGCGCGACGTCCCGCTCGTCATCCGGCCACTCACGCGCGGGGACGTGGCGGACGCTCTGCTCCGATCGTGGAACGCGCAGCCGGACCTCGCCGGCGATCCCGTCTTTCAGCGCCTGGTGCGCGAGTTCGCGCGGGAAATCACCGAAGGCGACGCGCGCCGGCCTGACGCTCCTCGCGAGACACCGCCGCTCGTGGATCTCTCCGCCGACGAGGGCGTGACGATGCGCGGTTCGGTCTACGCGGCCGCGCTCGCACGCACGTCCCCCGATTCGAGCACGGAGCTTCATCCCGGCACGCGTGTCGGCGGTCGCGTCACGTTGCGCATCGCGCCGGGCATCGTCGTCCACGAGGACTGGACCGCAGGGCGCGTGCAGAACGCACGCCGCTACAGCGACTACCTGCTCGGTATTCGCGACTTCGCGTCCGAGTTGCCGCGTGCGTACGTCTCGGCCGCGCTCGGGACCTCGCGCGTGCAACTCGGGCGCGACGCCGCGCGGTGGGGGCCGGGGCTCTCCGGAACGCTGCTCCTCTCCGACGCATCGGGGTCGGCCACCATGTTCTCGGGCACAACGACGTTGTGGCGGACGCTCACACTCGCCGCGCGGACGCACGTGCTCAGCGCCGAGCGCGGACGCTATTTCTCGGCACACGCGATCGAGTGGCGCCCGGGGCCGTGTTGGACTGTGGCCCTCTCCGAGGCGGCGGTGTACACGAGCCGCAGCCCCGAGCTCCTGTACGTCCTCGGGTTCATTCCGTACACGACGGTGCAACGACTCGCGACGGAAGACGCGGGTGACGCCTTCGCGGATCCGCTCCGGAACAACGTGACGGCCGGCGTGGACGTGGCGTGGAGGCCCGCCGCCGGATACGAGTTCCGCACCGCGCTGCTCGTGGACGACGTGCAACTCAGTTCCCAGACAACGCCGAATCGCGGCGGCGTGCAGGTCGGCCTGACACGGACGGCGCGTCTGCGCGGCACGCAGCGCGTGTCGGTGCGCGCGGAGTACACGCGCGTCGCCGCGCACACGTACTCCGTCTACTACAGCGTGGACGGGGATCGCGACTTTCTGTTCCACGACCGGTCGCTGGGATACGCTCTCGGCCCCGACGCGGAGTCGGCGCTCTTGCGCGCGGAGTGGGATCCGTCGCGCGCGTTGCGCGTGGAAGCGCGCGCGGAGCAAACGCGCACAGGCGCGGGAGGACTCGCTCAACCCTGGCGCCCAGGCGATCCCACGGACGATGCGTGGCGCATGCGGACGCCGGTGGAACGGCGGCGCTCGGTCGTCGCGCTGGCGCGCGTGCAGCCGACCGATGCCGTGCACGTCCAGGCCGCGCTGGGCGCGCTCTTCGTGCAGAACGATGCGCACCTCGCGGAACGCACACGCCGCGGCGTAGTGGGATGGATCGGGTGGGAGGTGCGCCGCTAGGCGGGACGCGTCGTCGTGCGGCGCACGAGTGCGCTGCCGAGGACGGCGAAGACGACGATCAATGCGAGCGCGGCGAGAGCGATGTCGCGATCGTGGAGTCGCATGGTGAGCACGCCGACGATCGCGGGAACGGCGGCAAGCGAGTAGGCGGCGACGGCCGCGCGCCGCGGGGTTCCCAGGATGGTGCGGAGGCGATGCGTGCTGTGATCCGTCCCTCCCAGGTACACCTTCCGCTTCTCCCGCACGCGGACGATGGTCACGAGCGTGATGTCGAAGAGGAGATACCCGACCA
>CAZEPH010000305.1:0-4004 GCA_964514075.1 uncultured bacterium
CCTCGCCGCGCTTGCCGAGTTGCACGAAGCAACTCACGTCGATCACTTCGCCGGTGATTGTCACCGGGCGTCCCTGCGCGAGGACTTTCATGTTCGCGTCGGCCGATGCCGCCTCGTGTGTCGTGTCGCTCCAGTTGGGCGCGGTCTTACCGGCCGCGTCGTGAGCGGCGAGAAGCATGAGCGAACAAGCGATCGCGAGCGTCCGTGGCATGTGCATCATGGGCTCCTGTCTGCGTGGCGGAAAATCGGAGGGACGTCTCGCGTACCGTGTGCGAGACGTCCCTGGTGTGTCAAGGTACGCGACCGCCGCGCCACGCGTTGGTCGAGAGGTCGTCCGAGAGTTGACATAATGTGTCTTATCGGCAATGTGTATCGAGGGTGGATCGGCCCGCAATGGGACCTCTCGTCTCAGATCTTCAAGCGGTCCGCGTACTCGGCCAGGATCGGGATCCGGTAGGAGTCACCGCTCGCCACGCGCAGGACGCCTGCCGCGGCGGTGACCAACAGAGTGAGACCGGCGACCATCTTGAGCAGGCCTACCAAGGCACCCCCGAGAAGAGGGACGCGGCCGATCGTCCCGTCCAGGATCACGAAGGCGGCCGCTGCGACGATCTCCAGGAAGAAGAGGACGAGCCCCTGACGCGCATGAAAGCGCAGGGCGACGTCGCCTGGGTCCGCGCTGACGAGTGTGACGATCGACCCGCCGGGAAGGTACGACAGCGCGGCGAGGAGGCGAGACGACGTTGTATCAGCTGGGTGCGGCGCCACGGCGTCTCCCCCCGCGCTTACTGCGACTCGCCAAGGAGCGTCTGAATCTCCGTCGCACGCGGTGTAGTCGGCGTGTCGGCGAGGACCTTCGTGAGGATCTCCCGGGCCTTGGCGGCGTTGTTCGCCGTCTTGTACGCACGGGCGGCGGAGATGAGATCGTCGATCGCGTCTTCTCCCGTCTCGGTCGCGGCAAGCTTCTCGTATTCGGCGCCGGCTTCCGCAGGCTTGCCCGTATCCTCGAGGGCGGCCGCGTGACCCCGCCGTCCGGCAACCGACAGCGAGGCGTCCCGCGACTCGGAAGCCGCCGCGAAGGCCTTCAGCGCGTCGGCTGGCCGCCCCTGGGCCATGGCCACATGGCCGAGACCCAGTTGTGCCCACCCGGCGCTGCGAGTGCTGCCAAAGCGATCGACCACGTCCTGGTAGAAAGTGGCTGCCGGAGCAGCGTTTCCGGAGAGAAGTTCGCGATCTGCTCGAGCCAGGGTGGCCTGTGCCTCACGCTCGCTCGCTCCCTGTGCTCGCATGTAGAGGCCGATTCCGATGGGTATCAAGAGGATCGCCGCGAGGATGCCGATCGCGAGTCCCCGGCGCTCAAGAAAGAACTCCTCGGCGGATGCCATCCACGAAGGCCCGTCGGACGACGACGTTTCGGCCCTCAGCGGAGCGGCCAGCTTGTCTGCACTCATTCTCTCTCCTCGACTCTTCTGCGCGCGCAATGCGCCAGGGGGCTCATTGCGAAAGATCAGCCCGACAGGTTGCCTGATCCGGGGGGATTCTTCAAGCGCGTTTCGTGCGGGAGCGTGTGACGCGATCGCGAGGGCGATCGGCGTGCCGAATGCCGGCGCATCGTGCGCACAGCCTCTCACGTCCGGCGACGACGGCCACGGGGATGCTGCCCGCGCATCGTGCGCAGCGCAGGCGAATCCACAGGCGAGTGGCATGATCCCACAGAGCGGAGATCGTGACGTCGCCCTCGCGTGCGGTCACGTGGGCGCGCGGCACGCTCCACACCGCAAGCGCGATCAGGTCGATGGACGTCTCCACGGACGCGCGCAGTGTCTCGCGGCTCTTTCTCTCCCACTCCTCCTTGAGCCGCCGCGTACGCGCGGTGCCGTCCTCGCTCGTCCGTTGCGCCTCTTCCCGCAAACGGTCCGTGTAGAATGCGTGGAGCCCGGCGAGCGAGCGCTGCGACGCGGCGGCGCGCTCTCGCACCGCACGGGCGACGGTGCGTCGCAGGCGCGCCTCGATCGCGTGCCGGACGGACTCAGATGCGCGGCGCAACTCGGCGCGCGAGGGAACGCGCAGGGGTTCATCCACGCAACGTGGATCGTCGTCCGCCGGGACCTCCGTCGGATCGAGCACGCGGGCAAGCGACGTGTCGTAGGCGCACACCGCGATATCCTGCTCGAGCCGCTCCCCGGACACGATCGTGCGCACGTGATGCACGAGCACCGTCGCATCGCGGGACGTCCAGCGCAGAGTCGGCGATGCCGTGCGCCACCTGTGTGCGCGAAGGTGCGCGAGGGCGTCGGCGTCGGATGGCGCGCTCTCCCCCGTCCACCGCACCGACGCCACGCGTCCCGGCAGCGCGCGCGCGAGGGCGACGATCCGCCCGAATCCCGGCGACCCGGGCACGACGAGGTGCGCCGAGGGTTCGGTGCGGAGGGCCGCGCGATCCGTCGCGAAGTACACGGCGCCCGGCGTCCCGGCGTGCGCCTCGACGCGCAGGAGGCCGTCGGCGACGCGCTCCGCGCGCGCTCCATGCGCGGCGAGGATCCGCTCGGTGAGATCCGTGAGGGCCGCAGGGGTCGCGCGCCGGGTCATCGAGAACGCTCGACGAGGAGGCGGTCCACTTCACGGCGTGCGTCGTAGTCCTTGCGCGCCCGCGCGAGTTCGTTTCCCCACGCATCGATGTGGCGCTGCGCGTCGGTGTCACTGCGTGCGTCCGCCCACAATCGGAAGACGGCGTCATCGAAGGAGTGCGCTTCGAGCTGCGTGCCGAGGATCATCTCCATTTCGCCGATGACGAGCTCGAACATGCGAATCTTCCGTTCGAGCAGTTCGAGGATCGACGCTTCCAGCGTGTCGCGCGCAGCGAGGTTGTACACACGCACCTCGCGTGTCTGACCGAGGCGGAACACGCGGCCGATGCGCTGCTCGAGTCGCATCGGATTCCACGGCAGGTCGTAGTTCACCACGGTTCGGCAGAATTGCAGGTTGCGTCCTTCACCGCCGGCTTCCGTGCTCACCAGCACGCCGCCCTTCGCGCGAAAGGCGGCGACGGCCGACTCCTTGTCGGCGCGCGAGAGTGCCCCGTGAAAGATGTGCACCGTGCGTCCCGCGTCGCGCAGTGTGTCGGCCACCTCCGCGGCCGTGGCACGGAACTGCGTGAAGACGATCGCGGATTCGTTCGCGTCGCGCAGCAGCGCGTCGAGGGCGTCTGCCTTGCAGCTCTCCCCCACCGTGTCGGCGAGTGCCACGAGGGCGGCGATCTCGTCGCGCACGTCCCGGTAGCGTGCGCTGTCACGCATACGCCGCAGCGTGTGCGCCGCGGCTCTCGTGGAACTGCCGATTTCCTTTTGCAGCACGAGCAGGGTGAAATGAAATCCCGCGCGCGAGCCGGGAGCGCTCGCCCGGCACAGCGTGCGCACGAACCGCGAGACGCCGTCGTACACGGCGCGTTCCGGAGGGGTGAGCGTCAGGTGCATCGTCCGCACGCGCCGGGGCGGTGTGGCGATGCCGGCGCTTGCGCGCGTCGAGCGCACCATCACCGTGCGCAGTCGGTCGCCGAGGTCGTCCGCGTTGCGCGGGATGCGCGGGTCGCCGCGCATGGTGTACGCACGGCGAAACGCCGCGGGTGTGCCGAGCAACCCGGGACGCAGAAGCGCCACGAGGTTGTACAGCTCGCGCAGATCGTTGTGGACCGGCGTCGCCGTCAGAAGCAAGAGATACGGTGCGGCGAGCTTGTTCACGAAACGCCACCCGATCGTCGCGCTGTTCTTCAGGCGATGCGCTTCGTCCACGATCACGAGATCGAATCGTTCGTGATGGATCTTCTCACGGTGCCGGATGCTGCGCGCTGTTTCGAGCGAGGAGATCACGAACGCGTCGCCCCCCCAGTCCGCGTCGCGCGCGCGAATGCGAAAGGCGAGGTCGAACTTCTCTCGCAGTTCGTGCTGCCATTGCTGGTGGAGTGAGACGGGCGCGAGGATCAGCGCGCGCTGCACCAGGCCGCGCAG
>CAZEPH010000306.1:0-3995 GCA_964514075.1 uncultured bacterium
GTGCAGCACCTCGCGCTGCCGCGCCGGCAATCGTGCGAGCGCGTTGCGCAGGGCCCGCGTCGGGTGCGATGTGGTGCGCGGATCAACCACGTCCTCGCGCGTGTGCGCGCGCAGCGCGCCCCAGTGCGCGGTGAGCACCGCACGCACCGCGGCGCGCCGCCGGCGCTCCTGCGCCGTGTGGCGCACCACGCCGAACACCCACGTGCGAAACGACGACGCGCCCGCGAAGCGTGCGGTCCCGTCGAGAATGCGCAGGTAGGCAGTGTGCAACACGTCCTCCGCTTCGAGCCGATCGTACCCGGAGCACTGCATCGCCCATCCAAAGCAGCGCGCGTGCAGGCGCTCCAGCTCCGTTGGAACGTGGAGCGGGGCGCTCTCCGAGGCGGCAGTGGAGGGAGAGGTCTCGCGGGTCACAACATGAGTGACTCGAAGGCCGCGGCCATATGACACGCGCGTGGAGGATCCTCCGTGATCGAGACTGGACACGCTCGCGCGTGCCCGTCTTAATGGCTCCGATGGCCGACATCCTACACGATCGCTATCGCATTCTCTCTCCCCTCGGGCGCGGAGCCATGGGCGCGGTGTATCGCGCGCACGACACGCTGCTGGATCGCCCGGTCGCGGTGAAGATCCTGGATCGAACCGGCGACTCGGATGCGGACGAGCGCGCGCGATGGCTCACCGAAGCGCAGGCGGCTGCGCGGCTACATCATCCGCACGTCGTCGCCGTGTACGACGCGGGCATGGCGGACGACCGGCCGTTCATCGTGATGGAGTTCGTGGACGGACCGTCGCTCCGTGCGGCGGGTGCGTTGACCTACGACGCCATCGCCGCGCTCGGGCGACAGCTGTGCGAGGCACTGGAACACGCGCACGCGCACGGCATCGTGCACCGCGACGTGAAGCCCGAGAACATCCTCCTCGCCCCGAACGGCGGCACGCCGCACGCCAAGCTCGCGGACTTGGGGCTCGCGCTGCTCTCGCGCAGCACGCGCCTCACACAGGATGCGGCGATCGTCGGCACGGCGTCGTATCTCGCGCCGGAGCAGGCAACGGGCGCCGAAGTCGACGGGCGCGCGGACCTGTACTCGCTCGGCGTCGTGTTGTACGAGCTGCTCGCGGGCCGGCCCCCGTTCACGGGTGACGACGCGCTCGCAGTGATCTCGCAGCATCTGCATGCGCCCGTCGTGCCGCCGCGGACATTTCGGGAGAATATTCCGCCCGCGCTCGAAGCCGTCGTATTGGCCTGTCTCGCCAAGCGGCCAGCGGACCGCCCGCGTTCCGCGCGGGAGGTGGCCGACATGCTCGCGCGCGTGGCCGCGGGCGACGGCCTGGCCCCGGCGCCGGAACGCACGGACGATGCGCCGACCGATCGCATCGCGCTTCTCGACCACCTCGCGCGCGGGCAATTGATCGGACGGCGCGCGGAGCTGACGCACGTCCAGGAATTGTGGCGCCGCGCGCTCTCCGGTACGGGCCACATGGCGCTTCTCTCGGGCGAACCCGGCATCGGCAAGACGCGCCTCGCGCGCGAGGCGGCGGTGTACGCGCAACTGCACGGCGCCGCGGTGCTGCACGGCGGCTGCTACGAGTTCGAAGCGGCCACGCCGTACCTGCCGTTCGTCGAGGCGATGCGCCAGTGGGTGGCGTCGCAGCCGGAGCCGGTGCTCCGAGAACTCGCCGCGCCGTACGCCACCGAACTGGCGCGCCTCGCGCCCCAACTCGCCGACGTGCTCGGCGTGATTCCCGAGAGCGCGTCGCTCTCCCCCGCCGAGGAACGTCTGCGGCTCTTCGACACGATCGCGCGTTTCCTGCGTGCGCTCTCCACGGCGCGCGGTCTCTTCGTGTTCCTCGACGACCTGCACTGGGCGGATCACGGCACGATCGCGCTCTTGCACTACCTGCTGCGCAACCTGCGCGACGCACGCGTGCTGTTCGTCGGCGCGTACCGCGAGGTCGAGCTAGATCGCACGCATCCCCTCGCGAACGCCCTCGTCGACTGGAACCGCGAACGCCTCGCCACGCGCGTGAGTCTCGGGCGCCTGTCGCTGGACGACACCACGCGCATGCTCGCCGCGCTCTTCGGGCAGACGGATGCCTCGCGCGATTTCGCCGAGGCCATTCATCGCGAGACGGAGGGCAATCCGTTCTTCGCGGAGGAAGTCATCAAGACGCTCATCGAGCAGGGAGAAATCTACCGCGCCGCGGGCGAGTGGCAGCGTCGCGACGTGCGCGACATGACGATCCCGCAGAGCGTGAAGGCGGCGATCGGCCGCCGGTTGGATCGCCTAACCCCGGACACGCTGGACGTTCTCCACACGGCCGCGGCGCTCGGCAAGGTGTTCGCGTTCGCGGAACTCGCCGCGGTCAGCACGCACAGCGAGGACCGCGTGCTCGATGCACTCGACGACGCCGCGCGCGCGCAGCTCGTGCGCGCGGACAGCGGCGAGACGTTTGCGTTCACGCACGACAAGATTCGCGAGGTGTTGCACGACGAGGTGAATCCCATTCGCCGGCGCCGCTTGCACCAGCGCATCGGCGAGAGCCTCGAGACCATGTACGCGGCCGGACTCGACGAGCACGCGCAGGACTTGGCCTATCACTTCTCCGAGAGCACCGACACGCGGCGCGCGATGCACTACTCGTTCGTCGCCGCGGAGTGCGCGGAGAAGGTGTACGCCTCGGCGGAGGCGCTTGGCTTCTACACACGCGCGCGGGAATGCGCGGAAGCGCTCGGCGACACGCGTGCGCTGCAGCGCGCGCACACGGCCCTCGGAGACCTCTTGTCGGCGCGCGGGGAGAAGGCGGCGGCGGTTGCGGCGTACGACAGCGCTCTTGCGCTGGCCGACACACCGGCCGAACGTGCGTCGCTGCACGGGCGGATCGGCGAAGTGTACATGCGCGTCGGCGACGCACGCGCGCTCACACATCTCGAAGCTGCGCTCGCGGACTTCGATCCGGCCACGCAGGTGGCGGAACGCGCGCTGGCTCTGGCGAACATGGGACGCTATCACCACTATCGCGCCGATCCCGATGCAGCCGTGCGCATCCTCGAGGAGGCGCGGCGACTGGTGGAACCGACGACCGAGAACAAGGCGGCCGTCACGCTGATCTACCTGTACCTCGCGGGCGCCTATCAGCACATGATGCGCTTCCACGAGAGCATCGCCATTGCGCGCGAGATCATCGCGCTCGGTGAACAGTGGAACCATCCGCTCGCGATCGCCGGCGGACACGAGTTCATCGGCGAGGACTGTTGGGCGCTCGGACGATGGCGCGATGCGTATGCCGCAGGCGCCATCGATCGCGAGATCGGCGAACGCACCGGGTCTCTCGATCGGATCGCGTGGGCGGACTTGATTCGCGGCGCCGCGCTCCATTGCAGCGGAGACATCGTCGCCGGACAGCGCGTGTTGGCCGATGCAAACGCATTGGCCACGCGCATCGGTGAAGGCCGTTTGCTCATTCTCGTGCTCGCGAACCAGGCGTTTCTCGCGGTCGACCGCGGTGACCTCCCTACCGGGCGCGCCCTTGCCGAAGATGCGGTCGCGCGCGCGGACGCCATTGATCAACTCGTGATGACCGCGGACGCGTATAGCGCCATCGCATATGTGTGCTTCGCGGAAGGCGACGCTCCCGCGGCGGTGCAGTGGGGAACGAAGGCGCTGGAGCGCGGACACGGCGTCGGCAACCTGATTCACAAGACGTACGTCACGCCGGTGTTCCTCGACGCGCTCCACGCCTGCGGGCGACACGACGAGTGCGTGGAGCATGCGGAGGCGTTCATCGCGTTGTGTCGGGGGGCCGACGCGGACTACTTCACCGGGCAAGCGTTGCGGACTCTCGGCCGCACGCGTGCGGCACAAGGCGCGCTCGACGACGCGCGGCGGCACTTCGACGAGTCGGTCGCGCTCTTCGAACGGAACGAATTGCAGTTGGAGTTGGCGCGCACGCTCTTCGCACGCGGCCGCGACCTGCACAACCGCGCGGACATC
>CAZEPH010000307.1:0-3987 GCA_964514075.1 uncultured bacterium
ATGCCGATCGTGCGCGCGCCGCCGAGCGCCGCGTAGCGCTCACGCCACACGCGCACGCGCTCCCGGTCCGGCACGAGATACGCCCGCCCGTCCGCCGGCGACGTGTGGAGCGGCAAGCTGCCGATCGGCACGTGCACGTCGGTGCGTGGTGCGTCGGTCGCCTGCTGCACGCGCGCAATGATCCGCGCGCGGGGGAACGACCGCGCGAACAACGGCACGAGACGCGCGTCGCACTCCACCACGCACTGCGCCGCGCGCTCGATCACCTGCGGGAGATGCGCGGCGAACATGATCTCGTCGCCCACGCCCTGCTCCGCCGTCACGAGCAGCGAACGGCCATCCAGCGCGTCCCCGGTCCACTCCGGAACGGGCCACTGCAACTCACGCGCACTCGAGCGCCAGCGCCGCGCGTCGTACGCGATCCACCCGTCTTCGACGTCGCCGCGGAGAAGCAGCGCCTGCGCCAGATTCCACTGCGCTTCCGCGCACGCGGGATCCACCGCGAGCGCACGGCGTGCGCAGTCGACTGCGTCCTCCACGCGTCCTTCGTCCAGCGCGAGCGTCGACATGTTGCTGCACGTCTCCGCCGACTCAGGGCACAACTCGTACGCGCGGCGATGCGCGGCGGCGGAGTCGTCGTAGCGCGCCAGCGCGCGCAGGGCCCTGCCGCGACCCGTGTGCGCCGCGGACATGTCGGGTCGCAATTCCGTGGCACGCGTGAAGTGCTGCAACGCATGTTCATGCTCACCCAGCGTCATGCACACCTGCGCGAGACGCACGTGCGCATCGATCATGTCCGGCGCCTGCGCCAGCACGCGGGCGAAGCGCTCGCGCGCCTCCGCATGCGCACTACGTGCCTGCAGGACGACGCCCAGGTTGTAGTCCGCTTCGAGGAACTGCGGCCGCAAGTCCAGCGCGCGACGGTAGAACGTCTCCGCCGCCGCGTGCGGCGCGAGGATCGTGCCCAGCGTGTTGTGCAACGCTGCGTCGTCCGGTGCGATGTGAGCCGCGGCCGCGCAGGCGTTCGTCGCGTCCTCGACGCGCGCAGCATCCACCAGCGCGCGCGCCAGGTTGACGTGGACCGCTGGGACGCGCGGTGCGAGACGGGCGGCTTCGCGCAACGCGTCGCACGCGAGGTCCAAGTGCCCCAGCGCGCGCAGAGCGTTGCCGAGCGTGTTGAGCGCCGACGCGTTTGCTGGATCGTGCTGGAGCGCGACCTGCGCCGCATGTGCGGCGTCCTCGTGTCGTCCCAGGTTCTGCAGCGCAGCCGCGCGGTCGGCGTGCACCGCGGGGGTGCTCAAACCGTCACGCATCGCGTGATCGAGCAGTGCGACGGCGTCGTCGTTGCGGCCCGCACGCACGGCGGCGCGCGCGCGCTGGTGCAGCGCGTGCGCGCGGGAGGCGTCAGAGCGTGCGGTCGAGGCCATCGCGGGCGTTATCGGCTCACACACGCGAAACCCGCGTGCATTCGCTCCCGCGGCACGTCCCTTGCCCCCTGCCCGATCTCCACGGCATCAGGGAGGGTGAGGTGTGATGCGCGCACGCGTCGGAGTCGCAGCAATCGTCTTGAGTTGTGTTGGTTCGACCGTCGTCACGAGTTGTTCACGTGCAGGGGATGGCGGTGCACTCCTTCCGACAACCGTTGTCGACGCCGGCGGCGACAACGGCTCCGGCCCCCCGTACGGCGACTGCATCACCGCGGGCATGGCCGGCAACGGTGGCGCGTCGATGATCGCCGTCCAGAAAATCAACGGCACCTTTCCGCCCGAGCCCATCGGCGACATCGACTGCTGGTCCTGGCGCTTCGACACCGATCTCAACACCAACACCGGCTTTCGCCAGTACGACTACATCGGGATCGATTGGGAGATTCTCATTCAGCCCGGCGCGAGCGGGTGGACCGTCAACAAGTGGAGCCCGAGCGGCGGCACGGTGAATCTCCCGAACGCCCGCCTCATCGTGCAGCCGCACGAAGACGGAGACGTGATCGTGGTGCGTTTCGACGCGGCGGAGATCGGTGCACCGCCGCACCTGAATTGGATCGCGTGGAACGGCCGCGGCTCGACGTGGGCAGACGTGGCGCCCGACGGCAACGTGGCGTGGTGGGAGCGGTGAGCCTCGCCGGCGCGAACTTTTCGGTGTACCGCCGCGGATGCGTTCACTATTCTCTATGGCGTGGTCGGGAACTCGGACCATTGCTAATCTCGAAAGGCCCCACTCAACGGGCTGCACAGGGTTTGTCTCCGATGCAGCCCGTTGCGTACTCCCGGATCCCTGGCGCCGCGTGCGCGTCGAGCCACGCGGTCGGCACAGGCTCACCCGTCCTGCGAGTGAGCGTGGATGACGAACCTACCGGAGGTCAGACAATGCAACACGAGACGAAGAGCGGTATGAAGGCGTGGACCGTCGCAGCGCTCGCGCTGGCGCTCGGAGCGAGCTCTGCGATGGCGCAGTTCGACCAAGGCCCCGCCTTCGACGGCTCCACGGCGCCCGGACGCTGCGCTACACCCGTTCCGAGCGACGCAGCCATCGAAATGGACAACCTCCGCGTGGAGAGCGCCACGGCCGGTGGCCGGCTCGTCACGGGCGGCACGATCAACGTCTACGTGCACGTCATCAACAACGGGTCGAGCATCTCGCAGGGCAACATCCCCGATCAGTGGATCACCGACCAGATCGCCGTGCTGAACGGTGCGTACAACTCCTGGGGCTGGACGTTCGTGCTGGCCGGAACAGACCGCACGACCAACTCGTCGTGGTACACGTGCACCGGTGGCACCTGCGAGCAGCAGATGAAGAGCGCCTTGCACCAGGGCACCGCCGATGACCTGAACCTGTACACGAACAACATGGGCGGAGGGCTTCTTGGGTGGGCGACGTTCCCGAGCAGCTACCAGAGCCAGCCGTTGATGGACGGCGTCGTCGTGCTCTACGGAACGCTTCCGGGCGGGCCGGCCGTGCCCTACAACCTCGGCGACACGGCCACGCACGAAGTCGGTCACTGGATGGGCCTCTACCACACGTTCCAGGGCGGGTGTAACGGCAGCGGAGACCAGGTGAGCGACACGCCCGCCGAGCGGTCGCCAGCGTACGGGTGCCCGATTGGCCGCGACTCCTGCAAGAACAAGTCGGGCCTCGACCCGATCGAGAACTTTATGGACTACACGGACGACTCGTGCATGTTCCAGTTCACCGCGGGACAGGACACGCGTATGGACTCGCAGTTCACGACCTACCGCTTCGGCAAGTAACACACCGCACGGCACGAGCCGTGATTGACTGATGGACGGCACCCCCCGCGCCCGGCTCCGGCCGGGCGCGGGGTCGTTTCGCCGGGACGGTACTCGAGAGCAAGCCGCGCTTGACACCTCGCTCGGGCGCCCCCTACATTGTTCGATGATCAAACAAAGTGGACGTAGGCGCCGCCGTGCGACACGTGCGAGTCCTCAAGGGCGGTGCGAAGCCGCTTTCACGAGCCGGAGGTGCGCATGATCCTCAAGACCGCGATGGGACTGGCGGGGACGGCCATGATCGTGGCCATCGCGGCGATCGGCTGCAGTCGGTCGACTGGCGTGCTCCGGCCGTGGCCGGCCCTCGTCGATCCTCTCGTCTTCCAGGACGCGTTCACCGGCGCAGTATCCTTCCAAGCCTTCGGCAATTCCAAGCTCGATGCATTGAACGTGGATACGAGCGAGAGTCACACGGGCACGGCGTCCATCCGGGTCACCGTTCCCAGTCCCGGTGCAAGTTCGGGCGGATACGCGGGCGGCGCTTTCGTCGCGTCGCAAGCCCGCGACTTCTCGCCGTTCAACGCCCTCACGTTCTGGGCGCGCGCAAGCCGGCCGGTCGCCCTCGACGTCGCCGGGTTGGGGAACGACAACACTGGCACGTCCAAGTACGAAGCACAGTCCAAGAATCTGGCGCTGACGACGACCTGGAAACGCTACGTGATCCCTATTCCGGGTCCATCCAAGCTCACCGCGGAGA
>CAZEPH010000308.1:0-3968 GCA_964514075.1 uncultured bacterium
CCATGAGCAGGTCCTCCACCTGCGCATGACCGAGACGGTATCCTGTGCGCGCCTTGCGTAGCACGTGCGGCGCTTGCGTCATGTTCTCCATGCCGCCCGCGAGGATCGTCGTGGCTTCGCCGAGTCGGAGTAATTGTGCAGCCTGCACGACAGACTCGATCCCCGAACCGCACAAGCGGTTCACCGTGACCGCGGGCGTCTCGACGCGCACCCCAGCCTTGAGCGCAACGTGCCGCGCGCCGTACACCGCGTCCGCGCTCGTCTGCAGCGCGTTGCCCATGATGGTGTGATCGATCTCCGCCGCGTCGACGGCCGTGCGCTCGAGAGCGGCGCGCGCGGCGTGCGCTCCGAGGTCGATCGCGCTGATGTCCGCGAACGCGCCACCGGGTGTTCCCGCGCCGGTGCGCCCGCCCGAGTACTCCGCCATCGGCGTGCGTGCGCCGCCGAGAATCACCACGTCAGTCTGCGTCACTCGTCCTCCGTGTTCGTTCCGCGCTACGGAAGCCGCAGGATCCGTCCTGCGCTCTCGCCGTCGGATGTCGCAATTCGGTAATGATATTCCCCGGGACGGACGGCCGCACCCGCTGCGTCGCGGCCGTCCCACGTCGCCACGTGATCGCCGGGCGTGGAATCGGCGTCCACCAGGCGACGCACCCACCGCCCCGTTGCGTCGTAGATGTCGATGCGCACGCGCGCGGGCCGCGTGACCGCGTAGGACAGCGTGGTCCGCGTGCGGAACGGGTTCGGCACAGCCGAGAGACGCGGTGCGGACGTCGCGCTCTCGTCGACCGCCGTCGGCACGCACCCGGTCTTGTGCGAGTTGTGCCGCACGAACTCCCAGTGGGAGGACCCGTAGGCGAACGACGATCCCTCGCCCCACGAAATGCGCGGTGCGCTCCCGTGGTCCGACGTGGATGTGTACGTGTGTCCGGAGAGCGTCGGGATTCCGTCGTAGTAGACCGTGACGACGCCGGTATTCGACACGACGATGCGATACGTGTGGGCGCTGGCGGTCGTGGGCACGGGCGCGCTGATGATGCCGTTGCACTGGCCGTTCGTCACGAAGATCTCATTGTTCCCGACGAAGAACAACGTTCCGACTTGTGGGGCCGTCGTGATCGCGATCGAGGCTGCCGTCCGGTAATGCCCGCACGGCCCGAGACACTCGGCGCCCGATCCGAATCGCAGGCGTGCCTCCACGACGACCGAGTCCCCGATCTGGAGGCTCGAGTCCGGCTGCAGGTAGTACGTGTTCTTCGAGCACAGGCTCGTGCTGATTCTCAGCGATCCCAGGGTGAGCAGAGGGACCGAGTCGCCGACGGACGTCGTCCAGGCCGGACACGCGGAATCGGGCGGCACGCCCGACGATGCGTACCATGCTGCATCGACCGCCTCGGCGCGGGTCGATAGAGCGAAGACCACGGCGAAGGCGACGACCGCGGCAAACGCTCTCTGACGGAAACGCCGGCTCTCGCCGGTGAACGGCCAGACGCGGGGTGTCGGGTGCATGTGCGAGAGCTCCTTTGCGTCGCGGCATCGCTCGCGGCGATGTCAGGGGGTGTACGTCATCGTCCCGAGAAGGTCGGTTTCCGCTTTTCGACGAACGCACTCAATCCCTCGCGCGCGTCGGCCGTGCTGAACGCCAGACCGAAGAACGCCGCCTCCATGCGCGACGCCTCGTCGAAGGGCAGGTCGTCCGCCGCAAGTGTCACCTGCAACTGTGAGCGTACCGCGAATCGGCTCTTCGCGGCGAGGTCTGCGGCGGCCTTTTGCGCCTCCGCCACGACCTCCGCCGGCGTTTCGCACACGCGATTCACGAGCCCCATCGCGAGCGCTTCGTCCGCGCCGATCTGCCGCCCCGTGAGCAGCAGGTCGAGAGCGCGCCCGCGCCCCACGACGCGCGGCAGACGCTGCGAGCCCGCGTAGCCCGTCATGATCCCGAGATTCACCTCGGGCTGGCCGAGCCGCGCGTTCTTCGATGCGTACCGCAGCGTGCACGCGAGCGCGAGCTCGCACCCGCCGCCGAGCGCGAATCCGTTCACCGCCGCGATCACGGGGCGCCCGAGCGTTTCGATGCGACGGAACGTGCTCTGTCCCTTCACCGCGAAGTAATGCGCCTGCTCCGGCGTGAGCCCCGACATCATCGCGATGTCCGCGCCCGCCACGAACGCCTTCTCGCCCGCGCCGGTGAGCACCACCGCGCCGACCGACGGGTCCGATTCGATCGGCTCGAGCGCCGCGATCAGGCCGTTCATCACGTCGTCATTGAGCGCGTTCAGTTTGTCCGGGCGGTTCACGGTGATCGTCACGACGTCGCCCTCGCGCGACGAGAGGACGACGCTCATCGCGCCGTCCCCGTCGAGTAGTCGTAGAAGCCGCGACCGCTCTTGCGCCCGTTGTGTCCCGCGAGGACCATTTGCTTGAGCAAGGGCGGCGCCGCGTAGCGCGCGTCCTTGAACTCGTTGAACATGATCTCCGCGATGTAATACGTCGTGTCGATGCCGACGAAGTCCAGCAACGTGAGCGGTCCCATCGGCATGCCGCAGCCGAGGGTCATGCCCGTGTCGATGTCCTCGCGCGTGCCGATGCCGTTCTGCAGCGCGCGCACCGCGTCGAGCAAGTACGGCACGAGCAGAAGGTTCACGACGAAACCGGGCGAGTCCTTCGCGAGGATCGCGGTCTTGCCGAGCGCGCCCGAGAAATCGCGCGCGCGCTGGATCGTCTCGTCACTCGCCAGAATGGTGCGCACGATCTCCACGAGTTTCATCACGGGCACGGGATTGAAGAAGTGGAGCCCGATAAACCGGTCCGGCCGCTTGGTCGCGGCCGCCAACTCCGTGATCGAAATCGACGACGTGTTGCTCGCGAGGATCGTCTGCGGTCCGCACATCGCGTCCAGCCGCGCGAACACCGCCTTCTTCACGTCCACGTTCTCGGTCACGGCCTCGATCACGATGTCCGCGCCCGCCAGATCATCCAGCTTCGTGGAGCCGCTCAGGCGCGCGAGCGTGGCGTCGCGGTGCTCCGCGGTGACCTTCCCCTTCTCGACGCCGCCCGCGAGGAATTTCTCGATCTTCGCGCGGCCCTTGTCGATCAGTCCTTGCTCGGGTTCGTGCATGATCGTGGCGTAGCCGCTCTGCGCCGCCACCTGCGCGATGCCCGATCCCATCAACCCGCATCCCACGACGCCGACGGTGCGAATGCCGCCCGCGCTCGCGGTGGCTGCGCCCGGCGCAGCCGCAGTGCTCGTCTCTGCCATGTGTCGCCTCACTTCCCGGGTCAAAGCGCACACAGGGGACGAAGGTTGGCCCTCCGCCCCCTGTGTACTGTGTTCACGCGCGGCTCGCGCGCGATGATTCGGTGCTTAGTGCGTGGCCGTCGAGTCGTGCGACATCATCGAACTGCTGTCGGCCATGCCGCCCATCGACGACGAGTCCATTCCGCCCGTTTCTGCCGGCGGCGTTGCCTCGCCCATTCCCGCGCCAGAGTCGGCCGGAGCCTCCTCTTGCTTCTTCGCGCAGCCAGCCAGAGTAAGCGCACCGAAAGCGAACGCAACCAAGGTCGCTGCCACGAGGAGCCTCTTCAGCACGTCTAGACCTCCTTCCGTAGAGTGAACTGACAGTCTGTGGACCCGAGAGCAAACCAGGCAACACAGGCTGCCTCGCGGTTCCAATCGCTCAACGTGCCGACACCGGACCCAGACAGCCTTCCAAAACACGGCCCGGCATCTCTGGCGTTTAGACACGTCCACTCTTCGTCGACGGTCGAGCGTGAGGGCGCGTCCGTCGACACCGCGGTGGTACGGCAAAAGCGGCGCGACTATAGGAATCTAGCTCGGCTAACGTCAAGAGCAAAATCACTGCCTGGCAGCAGGTTCCCCCGACGGCGGAGGGCTGGCTACGCCTTCCGGATCAGCGCGGGGCGCGCGCCGGAACGTGAGCATCTGCACGCTCTCGCCCAGCGTTTCG
>CAZEPH010000309.1:0-3954 GCA_964514075.1 uncultured bacterium
GCCCCGAAGGACATCACATACTTCGCGGCCCCGATGTCGTAGCTCGGAATACCGTCGACGCCGAATGTGAGGCGGTTCGCCGCGCGCAGGGCCTCGTGTCCGAAGGCCTCGTAGCTCACGCGGCGCCCGTTCATCGCGGCCGTGATCTCGCCGAGCAGCGCGTTCATGCTGCCGGTCACGTGTCCCGTGAGGATCGCAACGCCGCCGGCGCCGCGTGCGCGCGCGTCGTTCAGCTTGCCGGCGAGCGTGGCGGTGGCTTCGGTCCAGGCGACGTTCTTCCAGCGGCCTTCGCCGGTGCGCATCTGCGGCGCGGCGAGGCGGTCCGGGTTGTACAACGCTTGCAGCGCCGAGTGTCCGCGCGCGCACAACTTGCCGTTGTTCACGGGGTGGTTCGCCAAGCCTTCGATCTTCGTGGCGCGTCCTTCGCGCGTGCGCACCTGCACGCCGCACCCCGCGGGGCACTCCGTGCACGCGCTCGCATAGAACTGCGCGATGCCGGGGACGATGTCGTCCGGCGGAATCAAGTAGGGGATGATCTTCTCGGGCTTGCCGCCGGGGGCGCAGCCGGCGGCGGCGGTGGCCGCGCCGAGCCCGAGGATCTTCAGGAAGTCTCTCCGGTTGACGCCGTCAGACATCGGAATCCTCTCGGTGACGAATTGCGTTCGCGGCCGCGGCTAGTGGTGACACGTCAAGCAATCGATGCTGGCCGGGCGGGTCATTTGGCCCTTCTCGTAGCTGTTTGCACGGTGACACTTCACGCAGAACCCCATCTTGAGCGTGGCGACGGCTTGCACGTTCTGCATCGCCTTGACGTCGCCGTGGCATTCCTTGCAGTCGATGCCCGCCTTCACGTGGCGCTTGTGCGTGAAGTACACGAAGTCCGGCACGTCGTGGATGCGGACCCACGGGATCTCCTCTTTCCTGTTCCAATACTCGAGGACCTTCTTGATCTCGCTCTGATATTCGGGCTTGGAGCCGGAGATGACTTTGTGGCATCCGAAGCACACCGACACCGCCGGAATGCCCGCCACCTGCGATTTGTCCGCGTAGGCATGGCAGTACTGGCACGGGATGGCGTTCTCGCCCGCGTGCACGTCGTGCCGGAAGTCGATCGGTTGCGTTTGGGCGGGGGCGGGTCGTGAACATCCGCTGTTGAAAGCGGCGATCACGCCGGGAAGAAGGACGACCGCGAGTGCAGCGGATGCGGCGAGTCCGAGGTGCGTGCGACGAGCGCGTCTCATCATAGCCGTAGAGGGTGACCCTTACTCGTTAAGGACCAAGCAGCGGCGTGCAGACGTGAAAATGTCCGAGCGACAAACGCCGCGCATCCTACACATTGAGAGCGGAGCGCTCAAGGGGAAAGGTGTGCGTTGACCGCAGCGTCCGGTGTTCGCTAGCGTCGCGCGCATGACACAGTACTGGGCGTTTCTCAGCGATCCCGACGGCTATCACTACGACACGCTGTTCGCGAAGACGCGCGAAGTGTGGGACGGCGTCACGTCCGCGCCGGCGCAAGCGTATCTGCGGCGCGTGGCGCAGGGCGATGAGGTGTTGCTCTATCACACGAGCCCGCTCAAGAGCGCGTACGGATGCGGCCGCGTTCTCACCGCGCCGTATCCCGATCCGGGCGACCCTGCGGGGAAGCGTGTGGTCGTGGACATCGCGCCCGTCGCGCGCTTCGCGGAGCCGGTGACGCTTGCGGCGCTCAAGGCGCACGCGGTGCTCTCGCAGATGCGTTTCGTGCGCATGCCGCGCTGCGCTGTGTCGCCGGTGACCGCAGCGGAGTGGGCCGCGCTGCAGCGACTCGCACGATGAGCGCGTTCCGGCTCGACGGCCGCACGGCGCTCGTGACGGGTGGCGCGACGGGTCTCGGGCGCGGCATCGCGCACGCGTTGGTGCAAGCAGGCGCGCGCGTGATCATCGCCGGCCGGCGCGCATCGACGGGCGAACGCGCTGCGTCGGAGATCGGCGCGCACTACGTTCGTGCCGACGCGAGTCGCTCGGGCGACGTGCACGCGCTCTACACGGAGGTGGATCGCGTGCTCGGTGGGCTCGACGTGCTCGTGACCGCCGCCGGCGCAATGGACGTGCGCGACATCACGGACGCCGACGACGCGGCAATCGACGCGATGCTCGACGCGAACTTGCGCAGCGTCGTGCATTGCGCGCGCGAGGCCGTCCCGCGCCTGGTCGCGCGCGGCGGCGGCGCGATGGTGTTTCTTGCAAGCTATCTCGCGATACGCGGCGGGCCGGGCGGCGCGCCGCTCTACGGCGCGGCGAAAGGCGGCGTGGTGGCGCTCACGCGACTGCTCGCCGTGCGCTACGGACCGCAGAAGATTCGCGTGAACGCGCTCGTCCCCGGGTGGGTCACGACCGATCTCAACCGGCACATTATCGATGCGACACCGAATCCCGCGGCGACGGAGAGACGATTCGCCCAGGAGTATCCGCTGCGCCGGCTCGGCACACCGGAGGACGTGGCGCACGCCGCGCTGTTCCTCGCGAGCGACGCCGCGTCGTGGATCACCGGCGTGGTGCTGCCGGTCGACGGGGGCGTGACCGCGAAGTAGCGCGCGCGCCGCGCGCGGCGCGCATCAACGCCGCCACGCGCACGGGGTCCACCGCGGCGCTCGTGCGGCCCGCGCGCTTGAGGGACGTGCCGACGATCGCGCCGTCTGCATCCGCGAGGATGCGGCGTACGGTGTCGGCCGTGACGCCGCTCGCGACGAGAACCGGCGTGTGTCCCGCCCCGTCGCGCACGGCGCGTAGTGTCGCGAGCGACGCGGCGCGTCCGGTCGACTCGCCGGTCACGAGCAACGCATCCGCGCCGCCGCGTTTCGCCGTGTCCTCCGCGGCCAGCGCCGCGTCCTGCGGCGTGAGCGGCGCCGCGTGTTTGACGAGGACGTCCGCGAAGATGAGTGTCTCCGTGCCGAGCAACCGCCGCGCGCGCAGCGTCTCGTGCGCGCGGCCGGTGATCACGCCTTGATCCGTAGCCATCGCGCCGGTGTGCACGTTCACGCGAATGAACGCCGCGTCCGTGGCCGCGGCGATGCCGAGTGCGGCGCGCGCATCGTTGCGGAGCACGTTCACGCCGACGGGGATCTTCACCGCGGCGTCCACGGCCGCGACCGCGACCGCGAGAGCGGCGATCGTCTCCGGCGGCACGGTGTCGGGGAAGAACGGCGCATCGCCGTAGTTCTCCACCAGCACCGCGTCGAACCCGCCGCGTTCGAGCAAGCGTGCGTCGCGCACCGCGTCGTCGATCACGGCGTTCATGGATGTGCCCGCGCGCGGACTGCCGGGCAGCGGACCGAGATGCACCATCCCGATGAGGGGTTTGGTGCGGCCGAAGAGCGCGCGAAAAGTCATCGTGTCGCCTCGTGTGGGTCGAGTTGCATCACGTCGAGATACGTTGCCGCACCGCCAGTGTTGAGAAGGAGCGCGCTCTCGCCCGCGCGGATCCAGTTCGCCGCGCGCAGTGCGCGCGTGGCAGCGACGATCGCGCCGCCTTCCGGGCAGACCGCGAGTCCGGTGTGCGCCGCGACCGCGCGCGCGCCCTCGAGAGCATCCGCGTCGCTCACGGCGACGGCCGTGCCGCCGCTCTCGCGAATCACGTGCAGAATCTCGCGGTCGCCGAACGCGCGCGGCACGCGCAGGCCGGCGACCACCGTCCGCGCATTCTCCCACGCATCGCAGGCGTCCGCTCCGCGCTCGAACGCGCGCACGACCGGCGCGCATCCGTCCATCTGCACGGCGACCATGCGGGGGAGCGCGGGCTGCACCGCGTCTCCGAACCATCCGCACGCGCGCAGTTCGAGAAACGCCTTCCAGATGCCGACGAGCCCGGCGCCGCCGCCCGTCGGGTAGACGATCACGTCCGGCATCGTCTCGGGAAAGTGCTCCGCGATCTGCTCGGCCGACCTGAACACCTCTCCGACCTGGGGGTCCCCGGCG
>CAZEPH010000310.1:0-3943 GCA_964514075.1 uncultured bacterium
CGTCTCATTTTGGCGGACGAGCCGACGGGGAACCTCGACACGCGCACGTCCATCGAGGTGATGGCCACTCTAGCGCGTCTCAACGAGGAGAACGGCATCACGATCGTGCTCGTCACGCACGAAGCGGACATCGCGGCGTTCGCGCACCGCACCGTGACGTTCCGCGACGGACGCATCGTGAGCGATACGCCCGTGACGGAACGGCGCAACGCGGCGGCGATGCTCGCCGCACTTCCCCCGGAGGAGGCCTGAGCATGCCGCTGACGAATCTGATGCGCGTGGCCGTGCGCGCCATCGCGCGGAATGCGCTGCGTTCGAGCCTCACGATGCTGGGCATCGTGATCGGCGTGGCCGCCGTCGTCGCGACGCTGGCGATCGGACAGGGCGCGCGCGCATCGGTGCAGGCGCAGATCGCGTCGCTCGGCAGCAACGTCATCATGGTGATGGCGGGGAGCGTGTCGCGCAGCGGCGTGTGGACGGGCATGGGCACGGGGCCGGGCGTCACGGAGGCCGACATCGCCGCCGTTTCGCGCGAAGCGGGTACGGTGGATCAAGTCTCGCCGCAAGTGCGCGCCGGCGGGCAGATCATCTACGCGAATCTCAATTGGAGCACGGCGACGCAGGGCGTGAACGAGAACTGGGCGGAGATTCGCCAATGGCCGCTCTCCGCGGGACAGTTCTTCACGCAGAACGACGTGCGCGCGGCGACCAAGGTGTGCGTGCTGGGACAAACGGTGGTGCGCCAGCTCTTCGGCGAGGACGATCCCATCGGCAAGGTGATTCGCATTCGCGGCGTGCCCGTGCGCGTGATCGGCGTCTTTGAGGCGAAGGGCACGTCCGCGATGGGGCAGGACCAAGACGACACGGTGATCATGCCGTACACCACCGTGATGAAGCGCCTCCAGCGCGAGCCGCGCATCGGCTCGATGATCATCTCCGTGCGGCGGCCGCAGGACATTCCGCAAGCGGTGGAGGAGATCAGCGGCCTCCTGCGGCAACGCCACCGCATTCAGCCGGGGCAGGACGACGACTTCTTCATTCGCACGCAGCAGGAGATCGCGGACGCGGCGGCGCAGTCGTCGAAAGTGATGACAACGCTGCTCGGATCGATTGGCGCGGTGTCGTTGCTGGTCGGCGGGATCGGGATCATGAACATCATGCTCGTGTCAGTGACCGAGCGCACGCGGGAGATCGGCATCCGCCTCGCGGTGGGCGCGCGCTCGCGCGATATCCTCCTGCAATTCCTGACGGAGGCGGCGATGATCTCGCTCGTCGGCGGCGCGCTGGGGGTCGCGCTGGGCGGCGGCGTGGCGCGCATCGTCGCGGCCACGGCGCATTGGCCCACGCTCGTCACGCCGCAGTCGGTCATTCTTGCGTTTGCGTTCGCGGCGGCGATCGGCGTGTTCTTCGGCTACTATCCCGCGATGAAAGCGGCGCGGCAGGATCCGATGAACGCGCTGCGATACGAATAGGAGGAAAGCGCGTGCGTGCACTGATTGCCATGGCCTGTGCGTGTGTGATCCTGGCGGGATGCCAGCAGAAGGCGAGCGGCCCGATTCGCCGCGTCGCGGTGACGGCCGACGAGCAGGGCTTTCATCCCACGGACATTCCCGCGCGCAAAGGCGAGGTGATCGAGCTGGCGTTCACACGCACGACGGACAAGACGTGCGCGAAGGAGGTGGAGTTTCCGTCGTTGCGGAAGAAGAAGGCGCTGCCGTTGAACAAGACGGTCGTCGTGCGCGTCCCCGCGGAGGCCGTCGGCAACGTGGACTTTGCGTGCGGGATGAAGATGTACGCCGGCGCGGTGATCGTCGAGTAGCGCCTACAGCGGCGGCGAGGATAACTCCCACGTGACGCCGTCCGGATCTTCGATGTACGCGAGGCGGTAGCGCCCCTGCGTGTGCGGCTCGGCGGCGATGCGCACGCCGAGCGCGCGCACGCGCTCGACCTCGCGATCCACGTCGTCCACCTCCAAGCAAAGGTGATCCAGCTCGGAGCCGCGCGCGTACGGTTCGTCGTGCGCGGAGCCCGGCGGGTACGCGTTGAGTTCGAGGTAGTGTTCGTCGTTCGGCCGCGCGAGCAACTCGGCGATCTCGCCGCCGGTGTCCCTGATCAGCCCGCGCTTGCGCAACGTGAAGCGCATCACCTCGGTGTAGAACGCAACCGCGCGATCCATGTCGCGTACGCGAATGCCGGAGTAGAGAAACCGCACGGCGGCGCTACGAGTGATCCGCGCCGTTGCCGAGCGCGCGCGGCGGCTCCGGCGGCAGCCCGCCCGCGTTGCCGAGCGCGTCCGCCAGATGCTCCGCGAGGCGCTCGAGGAACTCGCGATCCGCCGCATCGAACGCCGCCGGTGTGTGGCTGTCGATGTCGATCTCGCCGACGATGGTGTCGCCCAGGCGAACGGGCACGACGATCTCCGAGCGCGTGTCGATGCTGCACGCGAGATAGCGCGCGTCCGCGTGCACGTCGTCCACGACGATCGTCTGCTCTTCCGTGACGGCCGCGCCGCAGACGCCGCGGCCGAGCGGAATGCGCGTGTGCGGGGAGGGCGCGCCACGGTAGCACTGGAGCACCAACTCCGCACCGCGCACGAGGTACACGCCGGTCCAGTTGTAGTGCGGCAGCTTGAGCGCCATCGCCTCCACGGCCCAGTCCAGAAACTTGTGCGCGGTGACGGCGTCGCTCACGGCGGCGGCGCCGCGCGCGGCGGATTCCAAGATGAGTGCGCGCGCGGCGCGCAGATCGGTGGCTCGTGTCGTCATGCGAGCATCATTCGCGCGGGCGCCGCGCGCGGTCAAGGTCCATGTCCAAAGAGCGCGAGCTGCGGGTCCTCTGGCCCGATGCGCGGCGCGCGGAAGAGCGATGTGTCGAGAGGAGGCAGCTCGCGCGCGAGGCCCGCGCGGCGGCTCGCCAGCGCGAAGCGGCTCGCGAGAAGCTCCGCGTACCGTCCTTCACCCGTTTGCCGTTTGCCGAACTGCGCGTCGTACAGGCGGCCGCCGCGCATGTCGCGCAGCACGCTCAACACGTGATCGGCGCGGAGCGGGTAGTGCGTGCGCAGCCAGTCCTCGACGAGCGAGGTGAGTTCGTGCGGAAGACGCAGCAGCACGTAGCCGGCCACGAGAGCCCCGTGATCCGCGGCGGCGGTCACGAGCGACTCCAACTCGCGGTCCGTGAGCACGGGAATCACCGGCGCGATCAGCACGCCCACCGGCACGCCGGCGTCGCGCAGCGCACGGACGGTGTCCAGCCGGCGCTCGGGCGTCGCGGCACGCGGTTCCATGCGCCGCGCGAGTGTGCGATCGAGCGTGGTCACGGAGATGAACACGCGCGCGAGACGCTTCGCCGCCATCGGCGCAAGCAGGTCCAGATCGCGCAATACAAGCGCCGACTTCGTGACGATCTCCACCGGATGATCGCACTCGTGCAGCACCTCCAGCACGCCGCGCGTGACGCGGTGCGTGCGTTCGATGGGCTGATACGCGTCGGTGTTCGCGCCCAGCACGATCGTCTTGCACGCGTAGCGCGGGTGCGCCAGCTCGCGCCGCAACAACTCCGGCGCCTCAGGCTTTGCAAAGAGGCGGCTCTCGAAGTCGAGACCCGGCGACAGATCCAGATACGAGTGCGTCGGCCGCGCGAAGCAGTACATGCACCCGTGCTCGCACCCGCGATACGGGTTGATGGACTGCTCGAAGCGCAAGTCAGGCGACGTATTGCGCGCGATGATCGTGCGTGTGCGATCGATCGTGACGGTCGTCTGCAACGGGGGCGGCGCGTCGTCGTCGCGCGTCCAGCCGTCGTCGAACTCCTCGTGCGTGCGCGCGGCGAAGCGGTTCGTGACGTTCGACTGCGCGCCGCGTGCGGGTGGTCGTGCCGCGCGAGCGCCGCCTCGGCCGCGCGCAGCTCGGGACCGGCGCCGCAGCGAGCGAAGAGATCGCGCGCT
>CAZEPH010000311.1:0-3900 GCA_964514075.1 uncultured bacterium
CAACGGACGGCAACGCGCGCGGCAAGGTCGCGGCGGTCTCTTCCATCGCGCGTACTTCGGCTTCGCACGCCGCGCAGCCGGCGGCGAGGTGCGCGCGGAACTCGGTCAGATCCTGTCCGTCGAGCGCACCGAGCGCGTACAGCGCCGCGAGATCGGTGTAGCGATCGGGGGACATTAGTGCGCCTCCACGTGCAAGGCTTCGCGCAACGCGATCATGCCGAGACGCATGCGCGTTTTCACGGTGCCCAGCGGTTGGCCGGTCGTTTCCGCGATTTGACTCTGCGACAGGCCGTCATAGTACGCGAGTTCGATCGGGCCACGTTGTTCGGGCGGCAACCCATCGAGCAGGCGGCGGATGGTAGGGGCGAGTCCGTGGGACAGTTCGTCGACTTCCGTCGCGATGGTGTTTTCGAGAACCTCCGTGTGCGCGGCGCTGCCGCGCCGTCGCAGACGATCCAGCGCGCGCGAGCGCGCGATCGTCGTGAGCCACGCGGCGCCGGAACCGCGCGTGCCGTCAAAGCGATCGGCTTGTCGCCACACCTGCAGAAAGGCGTCCTGCACGACTTCCTCCGCGTCACCTTGATCGCGCACGATGCGCATCGCGAGCGTGTGCACGAGCGTCGCATGGCGATCGTAGAACTGCCCGAACGCTCTGCGATCGCCGGACGCCATCGCGCGAATCAAGTCGGTATCGGAACCGGTGGACACAGAGTCTCCTGGGATCGGAAGGACGACTCGGGATGATATCGACGCGGCGTGGGAGTGCCAAGCGTCGCGGTGCAGGCGGAGGCGAACGTCGGCGATGCTCCGCCGTCGCTCGCCCTGTCTCCTGCATCGCGATCCCCTCTACCTGTCGATGCAGGGCCGCCCGTGGCATGCATGCGTCGCCGCCACCGTTCAGCCCTCGTGTTGTCCTACGGCCGGTGCGGCCGGGTTGGATTTCGCTGATGAGTGCGAATGTGTGGCCATCGCGAGATGCGTGGGCTAGGCTTTGGCGGCCATGCTCGCACACGCGCATCGACAGACGCCCGTCCGCGGAACGCGTTCACGGGCCGCGGTGCCCCCGCCGCACCGAAGCGCGTCGACCCCCAATCGCGTGGCGCAGCGCGGCCTCGTCCAGCGTGCGTGCCTCCCGGCGTCCGAGTGCCAGACGCGCGCAGGATCCGCAGTCCAGACCAACGTCACGCTGCAGCAACAAGAGTCCGGGAAGCGCGAGGCGCGCGTGGAGAACGCTCCGCCGGCGCCCGCGCAGCCGCGGTCCGGAACGCACGGCGCGCGGGCGGTCAACACGGAAGCCGTGTTCGACGCCGAACTCCCGGGACAGAGAGCGCAGTGGATCCACGGCGTCTTCGTCGACGAGGACGCCGCATCCACCGTCGGTGCGCGCATCACGGACTGCGCGGGTTGGGCTGCGGAGTCGCTGCCCGCCGGTACGCCCACGCCGCAGTTCGATAACGCGACGCACCGGTGTATCTTCGTGTCCCCTGCGCTCGAACGAGAAGCGAAGGAATACACGAACGGCGCGAGCACCATCGGCGGCCGCGCGCGGGCGGATTGGCAGAGCGACATCATCGGCAGACTGACGCACGAGGTCACGCACGAGCGCTTCCTCGAGCCGAGTTTTCACTCGTCGTTGCCTTTTCCCCCGGAGTCAACGCGCGGCACGTGTTCTCCCCGCGTCCTCGATCGCGAGATCAGCGAGCTCGCTGCCGAGGTGAGTGAGTTCCCGCTGCATCAGGGCACGCCCTCGCCCAACTCGAACCAAGCGCTCGGCCCGTGGCTGACACGCAACCTGACCAAGCCCGGAGAGAATATTCCGGGCACGATTCGTCGTATTCGCTGCAGCTGCGCATGCACGGATGCGGATGCGCTCATTCGCGCCGCGTTCGATCTCGCGTCGCGCACCTGGACGGACGATCAACGCGCGACGTTCCACGCGCATATGAAGCGGGGGGAGGGAAAGGGCTTCTATTGGCCGTTCGCCGTTCCTCCGCGTCAGGGGGCGGTGGGCGCGAACGAGTTCTCGCTGAGCGGTGGCGTCACGTTCACCGGCGATCCCGTGGCGATGCTCGCCTATCGTCACGTCCTCTTGCGTTGGGCATCCGGTCGTCTCCGCCTCACGGCGGGGGCCGAAGGAAACGTCGCTGCAGCTCTCGTGGACTCGCCGCGGGAGTACGGCGCGGGGGTCATGGGATTGCAGTTCGTTCAAACGCCGCGCTCAACGGAAAAGGCCTGGGGCGGCTTCACCGCGCGCCTCGAAGCAGGTGTCGGAGCCGGATCGTTTGCGTTAAATCCTGCAGGCCGTGATCCGACAACACAGACGCGCGGAGACTACGTGCTGCAAGTTGGTGCTGGTGTGCAGTTCTACATCCCCGGACTCACGAGCATGGTGCCCTTCTCGCTCGAAGCGGCGCTGCGAACCGCGCAACCGATCGGCGGCGAAGCGCAGGGCATCCACACCGGACTCCTCACGGGGACATTCGCATGGTGATGCTCCCGACCCCGCCGCGCGTGGAAGGCGACGGCGAGTGCTACGTGTGCGGCGTGCACAACGAGCGCGGGTTGCACATGACGTTCACGCTCACACCCGACGGCGAACTCGTGTCACGCGTCGCGTTCGGTCCGCATCACGACGGTGGCGACGGCACCGTGCACGGTGGGTTCCTCCTGATGGTCCTGGACGAGATGGCGGTGGAGTTGCTCCTGCACCAGGGCATCGCGAACGTGTCGACGGAGTTTCGTCTGTCCCGCGGCGCGCCCCTCGCGCCGGGCTCTGTCGTGGAGTGCCGCGCGCGGCGGATGCGCGCGAAGGGGCCACTCGTCGAGGTGAGCGTCGAGGCGCGGCGCGTGGACGATCCACGCGCCCTCGTCGCCCACGGATCGATCGTGTGTGTTCGCACCACCGCCGGCGCGCTGCGACGGCGCACATTCGCGGAGCAGCCACAAACGGAGGGGACGTGAGGAAGAATCTGTTGGTGGTCTGCGCGGCGGTCGCGGTGGCGAGTTGACAGCGGACAGGACGTACTCGTTCGTGTACGCATCCGTGAGAACATGAAGTCGGAGAAGACGCGCCAGGGTTCGTTTATTTGCTCTTGAGAACCGGACCGCCGGGGCGATCCTCCACGATCACGCCGCGCTCGGCGAGTTGGCGGCGCAGGTCGTCCGCATCGCTCCAGCGTTTCTCGAGGCGCGCCGTTTCGCGTGCGGCGACGAGCGCCATTACCGCGTCGTCGAATGCGTCCTCCTTGTGGTCCATCCAGAACAACCCGAGCAACGAGCCGAGGTCGTGAATGGCGCGCCCGGCGGACGCGACGGCCTCGTTCGCGCGGTTCGCCGTGCGCGCGAGCGTGAACAGATGCCCGATCGCACGCGGGGTGTTGAAGTCGTCCTGCATGGCGTCGTGAAAACCAGTCACCGACTCGGTGATTTCCGCAGCCACCTCCGGCGAGCAGGTGCCATCGCCGGCTTCGCGTCCCGCTTTCATGACCGCGTGCAGGCGCGCCAGCGCGGTGGCCGCGTCCTCGACGCGTTCCCAGGCAAACTCGATCGGACTACGGTAGTGCGTGGAGAGGACGTACAGACGTAACGCTTCCGCGTTGTACGTCTTCAACACATCTTCCACGGGAACGAAGTGTTGCGTGGACTTCGACATCTTCTCGCCGGCCAGATTCACAAAGCCGCACTCGATCCAATGATTGCAGAACGGCTTCCCCGTCGCGGCCTCGGATTGCGCGATCTCGTTTTCGTGATGCGGGAAGAACAGATCCTCACCGCCTCCGTGCAGGTCGAACGTCTCGCCGAGATGTTTGATCGCCATGGCGGAACACTCGATGTGCCAGCCGGGGCGCCCGCGTCCCCACGGCGTGTCCCACGCAGGCTCGTCGGGCTTCGCACCCTTCC
>CAZEPH010000312.1:0-3857 GCA_964514075.1 uncultured bacterium
CGCCGCGCGCAAGGACCTTGCGCGCGTGAAGTCCATGAGTGCACAGGGCTACATGAGCACCAAGGAGTGGGACGACCTCGAAGCGAAGGCACGCATGGCGGAGGTCGAACTCAAGCAAGCGCAGCACGACGTGAGCGAGACGCGCATCGTCGCGCCGTTCGGCGGACGCGTGGTGACGCGCAGTGTCAATCGCGGGGAGACGGTCACGCCAGGCCGAGAGTGCTTCACGCTCGTGGACTTCGATCCACTGCTCGCGCGCGTGTACTTTCCGGAGCGCGAGGCGGCAAACGTGCGCGTCGGGCAGAGCGCATCGCTCACGTGCGACGACGCGACGCACGCGGGCCGCGTCTGGCTCGTGAACCCCGCTGTCGACAAAGCAAACGGCACGTTCAAGGTGACGATCGCGGTGCCGAACGCCGGCGACGCATTGCGCCCGGGCGGGTTCGCACGCGTGCGTCTGACCACCGGGACGCGCGACGGGGTGCTCACGATGCCGCGGCGCGGCGTGGTCACGGAGGACGGCGAGTCGTTCGTCTTCGAAGCGCGCGGCGACTCCGTCGTGCGCGTGCCGGTGACTATAGGTGCCGCCGAGGGCGAACGCGTACAGATCGTCGCCGGGCTGGAGGCGGGCGATCGCGTGGTCACCGTCGGACAAGGCGGGCTCAAGAACGGATCGAAGATCCGTGTCGTGACCTTCTAGCCATGCGACTCGTCGAGGGGGCGATTCACCGGCCCGTCACCGTGTTGATGGTCGTGATCGGCGTGGCGATCTTCGGCGTCGTCGCCCTGTCGCGGCTCGCGGTGGAATTGCTGCCGGACATCTCCTACCCATCGCTCACCATTCGCACGGACTTTCCGGACGCCGCGCCCGAGGACGTGGAGCAGTTCGTCACGCGTCCCGTCGAGGAAGGCGTGGGCGTGGTAAGCGGTCTCACGCGCATGCGCTCCGCGTCGCGCGCGGGGCAGTCCGAGGTGACGATGCAGTTCGCGTCGGGCACCCGCATGGATCTCGCGTCGCTCGCGGTGCGCGAGAAACTGGATCTCGTGACGCTGCCGCGCGAGGTGAAGCGCCCGGCGATTCTGCGCTTCGATCCCGCGTTGGATCCCATCCTGCGCTTTCGCGTGAGCGGCGGCGGAAATATTCAGCGCGTGCGCCGTCTCGCCGAGCGCACGATCCAAGCGGACCTGGAAGGTGCGCCCGGCGTCGCGGCTGTGCGCGTGGCCGGCGGCGAGGAAGAAGAGATCCAGGTCGACGTCGACGCCGCGCGTCTCTCCGCGGTGGGACTGTCGCTGCGCGACGTGTCCGCGCGCCTCGCGGACGAGAACGTGAACCTCGCGGGGGGCTCGCTCACCGAGGGACGGTCCGAGTACCTCGTGCGCGTGGCGAACCAGTTTCGCTCGCCCGAAGAGATCGGATCGATCGTACTCGCCTCGCGCGTGGACGGCGTGGTGCGGTTGTCCGACGTTGCGCGTGTGTCGCGCGGGGCGCGCGATCGCGACGTCATCGCACGCGTGAACGGAGCGGACGCCGTGGAGGTCGCCGTCTACAAGGAGGGCGACGCGAACACCGTGTCCGTCGCGCGCGGGGTGAAGAAGCGCCTCGATCGTCTCGACCTCCCGAAAGAGATGACGCTCGTGACGGTCGCGGATCAATCCACGTTCATCGAACACGCGATTCGCGAGGTGGTGAACGCAGCGCTCGTCGGCAGCGTCCTGTCGATCCTCGTGATCTTTGCGTTCCTGCGCGATCTGCGCTCCACGATGATCATCTCTCTCTCGATCCCGATCAGCGTGCTCGCGACGTTCGTGATCATGTACCGCATGGGGCTGTCGCTGAACCTGATGTCGCTCGGCGGTCTGGCGCTCGGCGTGGGCATGCTGGTCGACGATTCGATCGTCGTATTGGAGTCGATCTGGCGGAAGCGCGAGCAGCACCCGGACAACCCGCGCCGTGCCGCGGCGACCGGCGCGAGCACCGTGGCGATGGCGGTCGTCGCGTCGACACTCACAACGGTCGTCGTGTTCCTGCCGCTCGTGTTCGTGCAGGGTTTCGCGGGGCAGTTGATTCGCGATCAAGCGCTCACGGTGAGCTTCTCGCTGCTCGCATCGCTTGGCGTCGCGCTGGCGCTTGTGCCGACGCTCGCTGCGCTGGGCGGGGGCGGGAGACGGGAGGCGGTGTCTCCCTTAGGCGACGACGCGAGCGAATCGCTGACGCCGCCACAGGAGAGTAGCGCACACGCAGAAGCGCGACCGGCCGCGTCAGCGCCTGAGCGAGCGGCGTCGCGCCGCCGCGCGCGCGCCGGAGCAATCGTGGCCTGGAGCACGTACGTCGTGCTGTTCATCCCGCGCATGCTCGCGCGCGGTGTTGCGCTCGCGTGGCGATACGCGGAGCCCGTCGTTCTGCGCATTCTCTCGCCGATCGAGGTCGCGTACGAGGCGCTGCTTCGCGTGTATCCGCGCGTTCTGCGCGGAGCGCTGGCGCGGCCGAGCGCGGTGCTCGGCGGAGCGGCGCTCGCGCTCGTGGCGGCGCTCCTCGTGGTCACCGCGCTCCCGAAGAACCTGCTGCCGCCCGTTGCACAGGGTGAGTTCTACTTCGACGTCCGCCTGCCCGAGGGCACGGCGCTCCCCGTCACGGATCGCGTGCTCGCGCGCATCACCGAACGCGTCCAGCGCGACCCGCGCGTGCGGTTCGCCTACACGAGCAGCGGGCAAACGAACCTGGCGGAGTTCGCCGGCTCGGCGCGTGAGGCGAATCGCGGCCAGATCGCGGTGGTGATGAACACGACCGACCGGCGCGCCGAAGAGGCGGTCGTCAGGACGCTGCGGCAGGCGCTCGGCGACGTCCCTGGATTGACGTACGACTTCGGCCGTCCGTCGCTCCTGAGTTTTCGCGCGCCGGTCGAAATCGAAGTGTACGCACGCGACCTGGACACGCTCGGCGTGGCCGCCGCAAGCGTGGTGCGCGCGGTGGAAGGCGTGCGCGGCATCGCGGACGTAGAGTCGTCGGTGCGCACGGGCGATCCCGAGGTGCAGATTGCGTTCGACCGCGCGCGGCTCGCGAGCATGAACCTTGATCCGGCGGGCGCATCGCAGTTGCTGCGAAACGCGGTGCAGGGCGATCCCGCCACGCAGTTCAGCGATCAGGACCGCAAGCTGGACGTGCGCGTGCGCGCCACAGCCGGCGAACGCGCGGCGGTCAGCGATCTGCACACGTTGGAAGTCGGACGCGATGCGGGCGGACGCGCGGTTCCGCTCGCCGCGGTGGCCGACGTGCAGGTCACGCGCGGCCCCGGCGAAATCCGACGCATCGGACAGCAGCGCGCGGCGGTCGTCACGGCAAATCTCACCGCACGCGACCTGGGCTCCGCCGCGCGCGACATCAACGCGGCGCTGGCCGCGACGCGCGTGCCGGCCGGCGTGCGCGTCGCGCTCGCCGGACAGAACGAAGAGCTCGCGCAGTCGTACGCGTCGCTGCGCTTGGCGATCCTGCTCGCGATCTTCCTCGTGTATCTCGTCATGGCAAGTCAGTTCGAGTCGCTCTCGCACCCGTTCGTGATCATGTTCACGCTGCCGCTCGGCGTGATCGGCGTCGTGCTCACGTTGATCGTTACGCAGACGCCGATCAGCGTGATGGTGCTGATCGGCATGCTGGTGCTCGCAGGCATCGTCGTGAAGAACGCGATCATTCTCGTCGACTACACGAACCAGTTGCGCGACGCGGGGCGCAGCGTGCACGACGCGCTCGTGGAAGCGGGCTCCGTCCGCCTGCGTCCCATTCTCATGACGACGCTCACGACGGTGCTCGGCCTCGTACCGCTGTCGCTCGGAATCGGGCAGGGAAGCGAGATCGGTCAGCC